>CAKAQP010000120.1 GCA_916720285.1 uncultured Lachnoanaerobaculum sp.
TAATGGGACTGCCGATAGGAAGACTTTACAGGGAACATTTAAGAAATTACATTTAAAATTAAATAACAGCTTTTAAATTTTACAATCCTAAGCATATATTAAAACGGATTGTAAAATAAAAGCTGTTATAAATTAAATATATTTTAGTTTCCTTCAGGGTTCAGGCATTTGCCTTCTTTATCAAATTGATAGCTTACACCCTTTATATCAATGGAACGGTCTCTGGCCATCTTGCCGTCAAGAAGCATATAGTACCAGCTTCCGTCATCCTTAGGTACCCATTCATTGGTAGCCATGGTACCGTTGGAATGCACATAGTAAGTATTGTTGCCGTCTTTTATCCACTTACGCATAGCCATTTTACCGTTGTAATTGAAATAATACCACTGACTGTTGTCAGGATTTTGAGCCCACTCACCTTGTGCCATAGTACCGTTTGAGTGGAAATAGTAGTAACCGTCTTTTATCTTCTGCCAACCGGTAAGCATTGAACCGTTATTGCTTAAATAATACCAGTTGCCGTCTATTACTTTCCAACCTGTGGTTTTTTTACCGTTGGCATCATAATAATACCAATATCCGTCTTTTTCTTCCCAATTGGTTTTCTCAACGACATTTACATGAATGGATTTTGTGATATCTCTGTATGTAACATTGATATTGGTCTCACCGACCTTTTTAGCATGTACCTCGCCTTGATAAACATCTGCAATATCGGGATTCTCCGAACTCCATACGGCAAATTGGCTTACATTGGTATAAATACCGCCTTCCAAAAATATTGCACTTGTATCAACATCAAACAATAATTCCATATCCATCTCTGTAGGAGCGACAATAAGATGCTTAGTTAATCCGTCAGCTGAATCCGTACCGGCATTAGCCATTGCAAGTTCAGTCATTTTCTTTTCAATGGAATCCACATCATATTCATTTTCATAGTCGACGCCGATACTGTTGTATACATCTCCTATATCTGTAGAACTGTTTAATTCTCTTACGACACCTGTCTTAACAGAATTATCTACAGCTGTAAGGCTGCCTTCTTCAACTGAAGACTTATTTTCGCATCCTGTTATTAAAAAACTACTACCTATACCTAATGATAGTAATAAGAACGGTATAATCCTCTTCATATTCCTCCAAACTCTAAAACATTTACTTAGGGTATTATAGCTATTTAAAAATAGCATTTCAACAGGTATTTTAATATAATTCCATGAAAAAAATTATTCCCTGAGTATTTTTTACAAGATTTAATATAATATCGTGGCTGTTCTTTTGTTTACCCTGTATTGTAATTGTGGCTGCACCGCAGGTGTCGGGTATTAAATTATTTTTGGTTAATTCAAGTTCGACTATATCCAAGTCATTTTGCCTGACATTGCTCAAGAAAATACTTAAAGGTATTTTTCTGTCGTATTCTATATATAATTCAACGGAGTTTGAGTCTTTTCTTAAAAGACCGTCCAAATTTTGAAGTAATGCCATTACAATAAAAATAGCAAATCCGCCTGCTATAGCGCCTTCATAAAAACCTATTCCGATAGTCAGACCGCAGCAGGCGGCAGCCCATATACCGGCAGCAGTGGTAATACCTTTTACCTGATTGCGACCGGTAAGTATTATTGTTCCGGCACCTAAAAAGCCTACTCCACTTACCACTTGAGCACCCAGTCTTACAGGATCTCCGCTTTTAAACACCTGAAATACATATTGATTTGTCATCATAACAAGAGTTGAACCGAGGCAAACCAATATATATGTTCTAAAGCCTGCAGGCCTGTTTTTCCTTTCACGATCAAAGCCCAATATTCCGCCTATCAAAACTGACAGTATAATGCGAAGTATCATAGAGTAAAAATTTAATTCCCTTGGCATACACACTCCTTAAAATATTTAATGTGCCTATTATATATGTAATATCGAATAAGGTAAATATCAATATAAATTAATTTGCTTTTAACCTTTCTATAAGCTATAATTATATGATTAATGTAGACAATATGGAGGATCATATGACAAGGCATTTGCTAAGAGAACATTGTTTTAAAATATTATTTGTTTTAGATTTTTATCCGGAAGAAGAGGTGGAGATCCAAATAGATAATTATTTTGAATCACCGTCTTTAGAAGATGAAGAAGATAAACTTATTCATGATGCAAATTACAGTGATGGGGATATAGAATATATAAAGTCAAAGGCAATGCTTGTAATTGAAAGACGTCCTGAGATTGACAAAATAATAAGCGATTTGTCACAGGGCTGGAAGCTTGAGAGAATAGGACGAGTTGAAAGAAATATTTTGAGACTTGCTATAGCTGAAATGAAATACGACAGTGATATACCTGTAAGCGTAGCGATAAATGAGGCGGTAGAGCTTGCAAAGACATTCGGTAGAGATGAGTCTTATTCATTTGTAAATGCTATATTGTCAAAGGTTAAAGTAGAGTAGTAAAGACCCGGAGGATATATGGTTTATTCCGTATCAAAAGTGAATGCATATATAAAAAACATGTTTATGCAGGACTTTGTACTAAATAAGATATCAGTAGAAGGAGAAGTAAGCAATTGCACATATGCTAACTCTAATCATATATATTTTACCATAAAGGATGAAGGAGGGACCTTATCTGCGGTTATGTTTGCCGGTCAGAGAGGAGGTCTCTCTTTTGATATGAAAAGAGGGCAAAAGGTTGTCGTTACAGGTACTATATCCTGCTATGAAAAAGAGGGCAGATATCAGCTCTATGCAAATAAGATAGAGGAAGCAGGCAAGGGGGATCTGTATGAAAAATATCTGAAGCTTAAGGAAAAGCTTGAAGATATGGGGATGTTTGATCAAAGATATAAAAAAGAAATACCTAAGTTTGTACAGAGTATAGGTGTGGCAACAGCTCAGACCGGAGCTGTAATAAATGATATACAAAATGTAAGTTACAGAAGGAATCCCTATGTCAGAATTGTTTTGGCTCCATGCCTTGTACAGGGGGATGTTGCACCTAAAAGTATTATTTCCGCTATAAAAAAACTTGATAAAATGAATCTGGATGTTTTGATAGTGGGAAGAGGCGGAGGCTCTATAGAAGATCTTTATTGCTTTAATGATGAAGAACTTGCAAAAACTATTTTTAATGCCAAAACTCCTATAATAAGTGCTGTGGGACATGAAACCGATTTTACAATAGCCGACTTTGTGGCGGATTTGAGAGCTCCCACACCAAGTGCGGCTGCGGAGATTGCAAACTTTATCTATAATGACTATATGTATACATTGGACGTCTATAATAGAAAGCTTACAGAGCAAGTTGAGAGAAAGATAGATTATGTAAAAAGAGATTTAGATATGCTTCTTATAAAGCTGAATACTCTAAGTCCGCAGATACATATAAGAGAACAAAAGCAAAGATTGGAAAACTTCGCAAAGATATTACAAAATACTTTTAAAAATAATTTGGAAAATAAAAAGACTGCACTCGTAAACTTAAGTAAGAGGCTTGATACGGTATCACCTCTTAAAAGATTGTCAGGCGGCTACGCATATATAAGTGATAATAAAAATAATAAAGTTTTAAGCGCCGAAAGCGTAAAGCCTGAGGATGAGTTAAATATATATTTTTCCGATGGTAAGGTAAGAGCAAAGGTCTTATAATAGAGGGAGAAAAATGCCGAAAAAAGAAGAAAAAAAGCTTGGTATAGAAGAAAATCTGATAAATATAGAAAATGTAATAGCTAAACTTGAAGAGCCGCAGACTACACTTGAAGAAGCGTTTGTACTCTATGAAGAGGGTATAAAGTTGGTGAAACAGGCAAGTGAGGGAATAGCTCATGTAGAGAGACGGATGGAGATACTGTCGGGGGATACAAAAGATGAATAAGGACAATTTAAAGAAAATAGAAGAGATAATAGAGTCCTTCTTTTTTGGTGAGGACGATTTAAATAAAAAGGTCATTACAGCCGCAAACGAAGCAATAAAAAACGGTGGGAAGAGACTGAGGCCTCTTATAATGTTTGAAACTTATAAGGCCGTTGCGGGGGCGGAATATGATGAGGGTATAATTGCACCTTTTTTGGCTGCAATAGAGATGATTCATACATTTTCTTTGATTCATGATGACCTTCCCGCAATGGATAATGACAGACTAAGAAGAGGTAAACCCACCACTTGGGTAAGCTATGGTGAGGATATGGCAATACTTGCCGGAGATATGCTGTCTGTACAGGCATTTGAAATCATATCGGGAAAAATGCAGGATATTGAAGATGCCGTTATTTTAAAAAGAATGTCAAAAGCATTATACACATTGGCAAGAGCCACCGGAGGATTCGGCATGATAGGCGGACAATGTGTGGACGTGGAATACTGCGGTAAAAAAATGAGTGAAGATGTGATGAGATACACATATGCATTAAAGACCGGAGCATTATTACAGGCATCTTTTGTTATCGGAGGTATACTTGCAGGTGCAAATGATGCAGAAACTCAAATGCTTAAAAAAGCCGGAAGCTATATTGGAGAAGCATTCCAGATAAGAGATGATTATCTTGATATAGTGGCGGATGAAAAGGAACTTGGAAAACCTACACATTCGGATGAAAAAAATGAAAAGACAACATATGTAAATATAGTTGGTATTGATGAAAGCTTAAGAAGAGTTGAATCACTTAGTGCTGACGCTAAGAAATGCTTGAAAGAAGTAAGGGGAAATATGAACTCTATTTTTGAAATCATTGATATGATGGTAAATAGAACTTCATAAGAAGAAATATGATACTTGAAAATATTGAAAAGCCAAGTGATATAAAAAAATTAAAGAAAAAAGAATTGGATATATTAGCAAGAGAGATAAGAGATTTTCTTATTGAGAAAATAAGTATAACAGGCGGACATTTGGCAAGTAATCTTGGAGTTGTGGAGCTCACCATGGCTATGCATATTGCATTTGATTTGCCTAAAGACAAGATAATATGGGATGTAGGACATCAGTCTTATACTCATAAAATACTCAGCGGAAGAAAGAATGCTTTTGATAATCTTAGAAAATTCGGTGGAATGGCAGGATTTCCAAAGACCAGTGAGTCAAAATTTGATGTCTTTAATACCGGACATTCTTCAACAAGTCTGTCTGCGGGACTTGGAATTGCATTCGGAAGAGATATAAAGGGTGAAAACTACAGAGTCATTTCAGTAATAGGAGACGGTGCTCTTACAGGCGGCATGGCTTATGAAGCATTAAATAATGCGGCTCAGATAAAGAAAAACTTTATCATGGTCCTAAATGACAATGAAATGTCCATTTCAAAAAATGTCGGCGGTATGAATGACTATCTGAACAATATCAGAACCGGTGACGGATACAATAATCTAAAAAAGAGTGTTGTAAATTCATTGGAACGTTTGCCTTATATAGGAAAACCTGTAATAAACAGCCTTAGACAAACAAAAAACGGCATAAAGCAGATATTGATACCCGGAATGCTGTTTGAAAATATGGGTGTTACCTATCTGGGACCTGTAGACGGACATAATATTACCGCACTTTTAAAAGTCTTTGAAGAGGCAAAGAAGGTGGAAGGACCTGTACTTGTACATGTACTTACAAAAAAAGGAAAGGGATATTCGCCGGCGGAAAATCACCCTGAAAATTTCCATGGAATAGGAGCGTTTGATATTGCAAGCGGTAATGCAAAGTCGGGAACTAAAAAGCCTACATATACGGATGTTTTTTCAAAAAAAATAGTGGAGCTTGCAAGTGAGAATAAAGATATAGTTGCAATAACGGCGGCAATGCCGGAAGGATGCGGACTTTTGGATTTTAAAAACAAGTTTCCGAAAAGATTCTTTGATGTCGGTATTGCGGAACAGCATGCAATAACATCTGCGGCTGGACTTGCGGCGTCAGGTCTTACACCTGTTGTTTGCGTATATTCCTCATTTTTACAAAGAGGATTTGATCAGATAGTGCATGATGTATGCTTACAAAATCTTCATGTGGTATTTGCAATCGACAGAGCCGGACTTGTAGGCGCTGACGGAGAAACACATCAGGGAATATTTGATGTGTCATTCCTTAGCTGCATTCCGAATATGACTTTAATTGCACCGAAGAACGCTAAAGAGCTGGAAGCATGTCTTGAGTTTGCGATAAATTATAACGGACCCGTAGCTATAAGGTATCCCAGAGGTATTGCCTATGACAGTTTAAATGAATTTGAAACGCCTATAGAGTTTGGAAAGGGTGAGATGCTTTTTGAGGAAAGAGATATAGCATTGCTTGCAATAGGAAGTATGGTAAGTACAGCTAAAAACCTCAGGGAAAAGCTGAAGGCAAATGATTTGAATGTATCCGTTGCAAATGCCAGATTCTTTAAGCCTATAGATTTTGATTTGGTGGATAGATTATGTGAAAAACATAAGCTTATTGTGACCATGGAAGAAAATGTGATAAACGGGTCCATGGGTGAAAAAGTGAAAGCATATATTCATGAAAATCACAAAGAGGTGGAAGTTTTAAATATTGCACTGCCTGACGGATATGTGGAGCACGGAGATGTGAGTCTTTTAAGAGAAAAACTTGAGATAGATTCAAATTCCATACTGAAAAAAGTTTTAGACAAATATGAGATGATGAAAAATGAAAGATAGATTGGATATACTTTTGGTAAAGCGCGGACTTGCCGAAAGCAGAGAAAAAGCAAAGGCCGTAATAATGTCGGGCATTGTATATGTTGACGGACAAAAGGAAGACAAGGCCGGACAGACATTTGCCGAGGAAGTAGATATTGAAGTTCGTGGCAATACATTAAAATATGTGAGCCGAGGCGGACTGAAACTTGAAAAGGCTATGGAGTGCTTTGATGTAAGTGTGGAAAATAAAGTCTGTATGGATATAGGAGCATCAAGCGGAGGCTTTACAGACTGCATGCTTCAAAACGGTGCAACAAAAGTGTACGCTGTGGATGTAGGACATGGACAGCTTGCAT
>CAKAQP010000121.1 GCA_916720285.1 uncultured Lachnoanaerobaculum sp.
CATGTGGCAGGATATCAAAGAATGTAAATCCGCTAACTCCTGTTATAGAGTTATTAAAGATGTTCAGCTTATAGTCTACTATCTGCTCGCTGTCAGGTGTTGTAAGCGATGAATATTGAGCAACACTTGAATCCGCTCTCTTTGATCTCTTTGTAAGAATCAACTCTAACGGAGGTGAGTAAAGATATGTAGCCTTTTTGCTACTGAACTTCTCTGTTGTGTTTCCGTCATTATCAAGGTCAAGTACATCTTCGTACTTACCGAGTACTTCATTAGAAGTAGCTTCTTCATTATTATCCCATGACAAATATGTGTCGATAGTATTCTGACCGCCTGCCATATTTCTTGTAGTCTTAAATTTGGTATTGAAATATACATTATTATATCTGTCATTTCCCTCAGGAATATTTATATCCGGAAGATCCCATATATAAGCTGTCTTTCCTGTATTCTTGAAGTTATACTCAACTCTGTAGTTACTCATAACATCAGGTGTAAGTTCAGGAGTATAGCCTGTACTGGTATATATGCCCTTAAACTCAAGTGCAGGATCTGCAAGTACGAAGAACTTAGGATTTTTTATTTTTCTACCACCCGGTGGTAAAAAGTATTGGAATCTTACATTATCAGTCATACTGAACTCTTCGTTCAGATACTTTGTTCCAAGATTCTGATTCTGTGTATCATGCTCATACTCTGCCGCAAAAGCCTTTGTCCAGGTAGCATAGTCAGTTCCGCTGGCTGTCCATGTTCTTCCGGCACCATTATCTCCGGTTACTGTTACACCATTTCTTGTCTGAATATAACTGCTTGCACTGTTTGGCTTTGCCGCCAACTCTGCTTTTGCAGTATTATATGCATTTTCTTCAAAGCGGAATCTATATCTTATATCCACAACTCTTCCTGTAGGAGCCTGAATCTCTATAGGATTTGTAAACCTAAGCTCTATCTTCTTATAGAATTTAGGAGTCGGAAGTCTGACCTCATCTGCAGTACTTGTGATTTGAATATTTGTAGCAATTACTTCCTCACTACCGTCATCCTTTATACCTATAAGCTTGTTGTTTGAAAGAGCAGCAAGCTGTGTATTATCAAGTGCCGGTATAGTCTGTATAGTTCCTGAGGCATCTACAACTTTACCTGTAGGATTAAGAGTTCTTATCTGATATCCCACAAGTTCCATATCTGTAACAGGTGTATCGACTACAGAACTTACTCTTGTATGATATGCTCCCATAGTAGGGTATTCTTCAGGATTACCTACATACCAGTTCCAGTTAAATCCCATGTTATAAACATGCTCTGTCTTATCTCTGTCTGTAAAAGTAAATCTCCACGGACTGATATTTTTATATGCAGAGATACCTCTATCAGCTGCCGGAACTCTAGGGAAAGACCAATATCTTACAGAGCTCTTTGACTTCTCAAGAGAAGCCGTATCCAATGAACCGTCATCATTTACATACTGCCATGTAATAGGAAATTCCACTGTCACAGGAGACGCCTGTGTACCCACTGTCTGATTATTATATCTTATATTGAAACCGTCATTGGTATAGTTTAAGTTACTTTGAAACTCTACATCCTTACTTATAGTATGGTCTGCAGCATTATATGTCCAGCTGCTGTTTACTGTATCCGTAGTATCAAAGTTTTCATTTGCAGGAAGCTGTACGGTAACTCTTGTCTTTCTTCTGTCACCACCTACAATCTTTGTCTCTGTACCATGGTATGTACCCGCTGCCGGCCAATTTGTTCTTCTGGTATTGAACTGAACATATGTAGCCAAATCATTTGCCAGAGTTGTACTGTTTTGCAAACTGCTTGTACCCTCTGCATAGTAGTAATCTCTTCTGATATTGTTGTTTTCATCCGTATATCCTACCGGATATGTCTTTGCAGAAAAGGTATTGTTGGTACTCTCAAGCAAAGTATCATTTGCATCATATACCTGATATGGAATCACATAGGTCTCATCATTTGCCAATGAACGATCTTTTATTGTTGCCTTAAAAGGTACTGTCTGTGTAGTACCGCCTCCAAGGCTTATAAACTTTAGTTTAACCTTGTGAAATTCGCTGTCTGAGCTGCTGTCAATACTCAAATAGTTACTTGCCGGTCTGTTTATCCATGTAGAAATATTACTTGAACTTATGTACGGGAATACTTTCTTTGGAATATAAAGCACTCCATATGCTCCCGGGATACTTCTTGTAATAGATGATATCGTAATATTTGCATAGAACGAAACCTCTTCTCCTACGTAGAAATCACTGTTTCCTCTGTTGTTGACAACATTTCTGTCGTATGTAACCTCTGCCAGAATATCCGGATCATTTACTATGCCGGGCGGACCCGCATAAGCTGTAAATAATTCGCTCATTGACAGAAATACCATCACAAATGACAAAAGAGCGGCCAACAGTCGCTTTCTTAAATTATTCATTATTCCTCCTATATAATTTAGTAAAAATATTAAAACTGTAAAATTGTTGAGCCTTCTTTTTGATTGCTCCTTTATTCATATCCTGTTCAATACTTTACCATTTATATGTACATTTCATGACTACCTCCCCTTACTCTACAATCAAAATGTCGCTTAAGACTTTTTCAAAGGGCTTTGAAAACAATTAGGTTTATCATGTTTTCCATATCATTAAAGCTCTCCGATATTTTCTTAAAGCATCCATTTATCAACAGTGCTCGAATATCATAGCATATGTTTTATAAAAAATCATTAATAAAATTATACAGTTTTTTAAAAAAACAATAACATATTTTAAATGTGAAATTTAAAATATTTAAACCGTCTTAAAGCTGAAAAAAGCCGGGATTTTCTTATCCCGACTCTGATATTATTCTATGTTTTTATCCTATCTAAAGTGCAATGTACCTCGTTTTTCCTTGGCTATAAGGTTAAATATAAATGCCGCCGCAGGTATAATTCCCTGCTTAAATATTATAGCATAGTCCACACTGTAGGCTCCATATACCGCAGCCGCTATAATACAAAAAAGTGACAAAAGTACCATTTCTTTATTCTTCCTTATCATACCGAAGATAATACCCAAACCCAAAAAACCGTTATACAGACCCTGATTTGCAGCCATGGTTGCTGTCTGAGAAACAAAATCTTTGCCACTTTTAACATAAATCCTCCTATATAATATTTTTGAGTTTTTTATTTTATATATATTAATGTAATAACACTATACGCTACTAAAGCTGTTATCATAAACAGTGATATAAATGCCGATATAAAATTCTCTTCGTCTTCACTTTTTACAAGCGGCTTTATCTGTAGTGGCACCGGAAATCCTGTAGGACACATAAAGTATAATAATACTCCGGCTTTAAATATATTATCCGCCATATATGTCGGGAAGAAAATAAAAAATCCCATAATTATAACTACACATCCGCATATCCTTATTATACCAAGCTTCAAAAGCGGAAGCAGTAGAGATTTTTCCATTTTCAGCTCATACCCCAATGTAAAGAGAATTATTCCGGTAATCGGTGTTATTACCATATCTATTGTAGCTGTATACACACTTCCAAGTTCACTGTTCATCAAATGACCTTGAACACCTGTTATATTGGAGACTATTCCAAATATAACCGCCAGCATAAACGGACTTAAGATTATTCTCTTTAATAATACCCTTATATCCGCTTTTTCTGAAAGCTCCCTCGTAACAAGTATAGGAAGCAATCCGAAGTTTATTAAAATACCTGCCACATCAAAGGTTAATATATTTACCGCATTTGACTTTGCCACCATGCTTAGGTATAGAGGCAAAGCTACATTTCCACCTTCACATGTAAGTAAAAGGAAGGGTGAAATCTTTTCATATTTACCTCCTTTACCCACAATAAACTTTCCTACTATATATATTATTATCCATAATGCATCCACATATATTATCTGTGGCACAAAGCTTTCGGAAATCTTTGATTCTGCAAGTACATGATATACCAGTAATGGAAACAATATATTAAATACTATTTTCTTGGCCCCTTCATTTTGTTCCGGCCTTATCCACGAATACTTTCGGGATAAAAATCCCAAAAACATCATAAAGAAAACCGGAAATAATACTTCAACAGCTTTCATTAAAACTCCTTCTATCGTTTTACTGTCAAATTCTGCTCAGCCTGTCAGTCATCAAAGTATATATATCTATTCCGCTTTCAAAAGTTGTCTTTATAATATCTGCAATTTCATTTGTATATCCCGGCGCAACTATTATTATAGCCTCAAGCTTTCTCTTCCTTGCTTCATCCGGTGAAATAATCGGAATATGTGATGCCGGTGCATATTTTCCCTGCTTAAAAGGCGCGGAATCTATTATACAGTCTACATACTCTGCAATACCCGTGGTTGCGCAGAGGGTAAATCCCTGATGTGACGCTCCCCATATTGCTATTTTACCAACTTTGGCATATTTTTTTACAGTTTCCGCTACCTCTATTGCGATATCGTTTTTCTTTGAAATAATACCGCAAATATCCGGAAGTTTTCTTTTCTTTACTATCATTGATATGGTGTCTCTGTTTACCATTTCTTTTTCAAGTACTTCAAATCCGCATATATTTAAAAGATGTGTAAGACTCTCAAAGCTGTAATAAGCTATGTGATCCGGAATTATCTCATAAAAGCTGTTTTGCTCCATGATATATTCAAAGCTTGGTACCGTAATCAGTCCATAGCCTTCATCACATAGATTATTATATATTGCTTTTAAATATGTTCTCGGATGTGGCTGATGCTCAAGGAAATTAAAAGACATAAAAGCATCAAAAGGTCCGTTCTTAAATATATGATCTTCACTCTCCGGGAAATCCTCATCCACTCTGAGTCCTGCTTCTTTTGCAATCTCTACAAGATCTTTTTTATGCTCGGTACCGTACCCCTCTACCGGGAAGTCTGAGAGCATTCCAAGGAATTCTCCTCTGCCGCAGCCTACCTCTATTATCTTCTTTCCTTCCAATGATGCAAACTCTATAAAATGTTTATACTGGCTTTTTCTTAGAGCTTCCATTGTGGTGGAATAGCCGCCGGCTCTTATAACATCTCTATAGTAATAAACCGCATCATTTTTTAACTGCACAAGACCGCAATCCTCACAGACACATAGCGATACTTCTATACCGCTGTCTTTATCAAGTTCTTCCTTTGTCGGAATATCCTGTGCACTTGCCGGCATATTTTCTATTTTCATAAGTTCGTGTAATGAACCTTTACAACTGATACATTTTTTCAAAAATATTCTCCTTTATAGCTTTTAATCTATGATATCACACATATCCATGATACCGCCTTCAAAGCCGTAAGCTTCTTTAAAGCCGATTTCCTTTAATACTCTGATACTCGGATTTAAAAAAGGTGTGCCCTCACTTGCAGCCTCTCTTTTTTCAACTATGATATTGCTTTTGCTTTTCAATATCCTTTTCATATCCTTTACATAGTCCATAAGCTGCTTATTATCTTCACCTGCTATATTAAACACATAATTCCCTTTTAAATTCTTCGTTGAAAGCAGGTAAATTGCATTACAAAGGTCTTTAATATATATATAATTCCATGACTGTAAACACTCTCCTGTATGTACATCCTTATCTTCTTTGAAATTATTGATACAGGAAGATATTAAAGAGGTCTCATGGTCCCCTTTACCAAATACGGAGAAAATACGCATATGTATATATTCTATGCCTATATCATCTCCAAGCTTTTTAAGCTCTGTCTTTAATTCAAGCTTTGCTTTTCCATATTCCGATTTTGGAGATGTGGGTGAATTCTCATCCTGCAAAGGTATTTTTTTGATATCAAAATCCTTACCGTATACTTTTTGTATATCTTCAAGAGTCTGCCCATACTCTGCCTGAGATCCTGCAAAGAGCATTCTTTTAGCATTCTTCTCCTTGCATACTTTCATAAGTCTTTTGGCTACCTCTATATTTTCAGACTGAATAGCTTTATCCATTCTTCCGGTCTTTCCGATTCCGCCCCAAGCCAAATGTATGCATATATCAAAATCTGTATCCAGTTTTTCTATATCCTTCATATCAAGAACTATAAGCTTGAATTTATTATTTACTTCATACTTTAAAAGCTCATCTTTTCCCCTGGCATTTTCTCTGACCAAGGCAAGCACTTCTTCATCCTTTGAGAGGAAGTATTCCACCAAATGTCTCCCCAAAAACGAAGCCGCTCCTGTAATAAGTACTCTCATAGTTTACTCCGGCATCCTCGGTATTATCATATTCTCTTCCATTTCCTCATCTGAAAGGAAAGGCACCAAATCCTCAAGCGGAGGACTTACCATTCTTCCGTCAGGCATTTGCTTACCTGATGACTTAGGCTCAAAGTTTTGCTCAGTAGTTACAAAGGCCTCACAGATTACAGGCCCCTCAGCTTTAAACGTATTTTTAACAGCATCCGCAATTTCCGAATTTGTCTTTGCACTGATATAATTTATACCGTAAGCATTTGCTATTTTTTCCATATTGGGGAATGAGAGGTCTCCACTGTCAGGTCCGATTCCAACCAAAGGCTTGTCACCGAAAAACTTATTTTGAGTCTGTCTGATACTGTGATATCCTTCATTATTTATTAGGAATATTTTTATATCCGCCTTATGATGCACTATTGTCTGCAACTCCTGCAAATTCATCTGTATGCTTCCGTCACCTGTAATAAGTATCAGCCCTTTATCATATCTCTTCCCGTCAAGATTTGCCATATATGCCCCTATTGCGGCCGGCAAGTCATATCCCATAGATGCCACTGCAGAGTTTGATATAAATCTCTGGCCTTTTTTTATAATGTATGAATGTCCGCCAACCACACAGGCTGAGCCGTTTCCTACCACTGTAATCTGATTTTCTTTTGCCCTGTCACCTATCTCTTTTATAAAGGCATATACATTTGCTTTTTTGCTGTCATCTTTTTCAAGGAATTC
>CAKAQP010000122.1 GCA_916720285.1 uncultured Lachnoanaerobaculum sp.
TATTGTTTCCACATCTACTCCTGAATTTTTAAGTCTGAGCGCAATATACGAATAAGTCGCATACACCCCGGGATCTCCAAGTGTAAGAAGGGCCACATCTCCTTCTTTTAAAAGTTCGTTTATCTGATTGGTAATTTTTGAATGTGCTTCTTCCAGTAACTCAGGATTTTTTGTCATTGGAAAATCAACACATATCTTTATTTTATCATCTATCTCAGGAATTGCCTGTTTAGCAATATTAAAAGCAATAGAGCTGTCTTCACTCTTTCCCGGAAAAAAGACGATTTTTGATCTTTTTATGGCATTTATAGCTTTTATTGTCATAAGCTCCGGATCTCCCGGTCCTACACCGACACCATATAGTTTACTCATTTATTTTCTCCTGTGTCTATAATCATCATATTGTCACTGAATACGATAATTCTAATTTCAAAATTGTTTTTAAATGCATCAATATCTGCAAATCTGTTTTTATGGTAGAATATTTCCGCTTTAAATGCACGATTATAGGCATAATAAAGCATTTGATTTGCAAGTATATCAAAGCATTTTTCAAGTTTTTTTTCTTTTATTATATTTATAGCACCTGTAGTTGTCTTTTGCTCAAAGATATTTGATATAACATACTCAAGAGATTTAAAATCTATATTATTTTTAATAGCATGTTTAAGTACTGCAGATGCAAGCAACTCAAGTCTCGAATCGGAATCATTTGAATGTGTATTCATTATTCCACCTGATAATTTTATAAGTTTACCAAGATCACCGCAAAGTACAATTTCTTTTGCATCATTTGAGATTGCATAGTCAATGCTTTCACCTATAAAATTACTGATAATTGCCACTGTTTTACTTTCAATACCGAAGTTTTGTTCTAAAAATCTTGCACCTATATTCCCAGGTGCCATATATACTGTTTTGTTTTCTGAATTTTTAAGCCTGAATTTTATATCAGCCTCTATTGTTTCCAAAAGTGCTGTTTTACTCATAGGCAGTACCAGTCCCGAGGTACCGAGTATTGAGATTCCACCGATAATTCCAAGTCTTTCATTAAAGGTCTTTTTTGCTATCTCCACTCCGTTTTCTACCATAACGGTTATATTAACTGTTCCTTTAAATCCGGATTCTTTTAATATACGTGAAAGATTTTCAATCATCATTTGTCTTGGCACCGGGTTTATAGCCGCCTCACCTTTTGGCAGAGCCAATCCGTCTTTTGTAAATATTCCGACACCTTCACCTGCAAAAAAATTAAACTCAAGACCGTTTTCTTTTTTTATAAATTCAAGCTTTGTACTGATTAAAATTCCGTCAGTAACATCAGGGTCATCACCGGCATTCTTTTTTACACCACAGATAAAAAAATTATTTTCTTCTTGGAAATATTCTATAGGAATACTTAGAGTGATTCCTACCGGTAACTCTACATCCACAATATCCTTTTTATCATCCAGATACATATATGCAGCAGCTATTGCCGCAGCAGTTGCTGTAGTTCCTGTGGTAAAGCCATACCTCTGAGTATGTCCGTTTTTTATATTAAATTCATCAATTGTCATATTTACGCCTTTGGTATCTTGAATGAAAATTCAACACCGTCGAGTATATTTCTTACAGCAACGCTACCGTTATGAGCTTCTACTATCGCCTTTACTATAGAGAGTCCGATACCGCTTCCTCCGTATGCTCTGGAATGAGCCTTATCCACCTTAAAGAACTTTTCCCAAATATTGTTTAAATCTTTTTCAGGAATAGGATTACCTGTATTATAAACACTAAAAGTTATATTTTCTCCATCATCGGAAACATTTATTTTTATTTCTCCGGAGTCACGTACATGATGAATAGAATTACTGATATAGTTTGTAACTACCTCTTCTATCTTGAATTCATCAGCATTTAGAAATATTTCTTTGTTGGAATCAAATTCAATATTTACATTCTTTTCACCTATAAGAATTGATATTGAACCCAGTACTGACTCAATAAGAGAAGTCAGATTAAAGTTCTCCTTATGTAAAATACTGTTTCCTGACTCAAGTGAAGAAAGTGTAAGTAATTGTTTTACCATTTTATTCATCTTTTCACTTTCATCAAGTATTACTTCTGTATAGTATTTTCTGCTCTCTTCATCTTCACAAAGACCTTCATTCAGGCCTTCCGCATATCCTTGAATAAGTGCAATAGGAGTCTTTAGCTCATGAGAAACATTGGCAATAAAGTCTTTTCTCATCTCATCAATAGCTTCTTTTCTCTTAATATCTTCTTTTAACAGTTCATTAGCTTCCTGTAATTCATAAATGGCTTTTTCAAGTCTGTCGGACATATAATTCATATTTTGTCCAAGCGTCTGTATCTCGTCACTTCTATTTCCTGCATATTTGGCAGTAAAATCAAGCTTACCCATTTTATTTGATATATCAGCCAGCTCAAGTATCGGATTTGTAATCATTTTGGCAATAATAAATGTAAGTATGACAGTTATAATAAATCCTATAATTGCCATATATATAAGAAATCTGTTTGAAATACTTACACTTTCCTTTAAACTTGCAACAGGAGTAGACATAATAACTATCGTTTGATTATCACTGCAGTATCCGAATCCTTCTATAAAAGAAGTTTTTTGCATTGTTTGATGTAGTATTATTGTGTAATTCCCATTGCTGTACAATATATTTTGTTTTTGATTTCCGATAAATCCGTCTTGTATTCTACTAATAAGTCCGTCGCCTTCTCTTGCAGATGAGTATATTGCTTTATTTGTAAGGGAATCTACCAAGGCAATTGTTATATTATATTTATTTGAGTAATCCATAATAATATTTTTGAGACTTTCATTAATGACAGATTCCTTACTACTTTCATCAATTATAGGCTGACCCAAGGAGCCGATTTTCATTACCTCATTATCTATTTTTAGATATGCCTTTTTTATTTCGCTTACCTTTTGATAAAACCATCTCAATCCGAAATTATTTAAAATCCCTATGGACAGCAATAATAATGATATAATTAAAAGTATTATCAAAGTGATTTTCATACGCAGTGAATGGCTGAATTTTTGTATCATATATACCTCACTATGGATTGGCCTTAGAAGAAAGTTCCACTATAAAATCCGACTTACCGATGGACTTTCCAAAATTCTCCTTACAATAGCAAATAAAAAGTTTATGTCTTGCTCTTGTCATCGCAACATAAAACATTCTTCTCTCTTCTTCTATCTCATCCGCACCCTTAGCCTTTTTATAAGGTACGCTCCCCTCATTTACATCAATAATATAGACAATATCAAATTCCAGTCCTTTAGAGGAATGAAAGGTCATAAGTCTTACACCGGTGTCCTCTTCATTTGACTTTTTCCTTGCCTCTATCAGCTCCTCCTTATACTCTTCCATATGAACAAACCAGTCGGAGAAAGTATTAAACTCGGATGCACTGTTTTCAAGATCTCCCAAAACAGTGTAACAGTCATCACTTTCTACACCGTTCATATCACAGTATTCTTCTATATATTCATCATATCCGACAACATTTCTTATATATCTTAGAGCCGTTGCAGGCTTTAAATTCTTTATTGTACGCAAATGTTCTCTAAGCTCTATGATTCTTTTTATCATATAACTTTTATCATCATAATAATCAAAGAGAGTTTCAATATTTGCCTTTGATGAGACAAGAGAATCCCTGCTTATATATCTGTTCGGCTTGTTTGAAATACGAAGTAGATCGGTTTTATTTCCCATATTAGTAGCCAGCTTTATGTAAGATATAATATCCTTTGATACCCAATGCTCAAAGAGATTTGGAATAGAATCTCTTATGGTAAATGGAATATTATTCTTCATCATTCTCTCTATTAAAAGTCTTGGAGAAAGGTTTGTACGGTAGAGCACTGCAATATTGTTTATATCCTGACCTGATTTTATGTATTCTTTTACATCGTTTACTATTGTATTTACCTCGGCGAAAGGATTTTTAAATTCAATAACCGATACCGGTGCTCCGCTTCCGTTATTTGCCTTAAATGTCTTTGGAAATCTCTTACTGTTAAACGATATAAGTTTGGTTGAAGCATCCACTATTTGAGTAGTAGATCTGAAATTTATATCCAAAAAAACTTTTGAAACGTTTCTAAAATCTCTCTCAAATCCAAGCATTATTTCAGGCCTTGCACCTCTGAATCTATAGATAGATTGATCGTCATCTCCTACTACAGTAATATTTTGCTTTTTCCCCGCCATCAACTTTATTATATTGTATTGCAAAAAATTTATATCCTGAAACTCATCCACCAAAATATATTGATATCTTTCTTGTACAGCCTTCAAAATATCTTTTCTTTCACTTAAAAGCTCATATGTAAGCAAAAGCATATCCTCAAAATCAAGCTTATTTCTTGACTCAAGTTCGGCTTCATACTCTCTGTATAATTTTTTGAAAGTATCACTTGCAATACTGTTTGAATAGTAATTTTTTATATTTATATTATCCTGTTTAATAAGAGCTATTTCATTTAAAAGATTTCCGGAAAGTGTATTGATATCTTCATTCACTATTTCATTTTTCTTTATCAGTTCCTTGATAAGAGTATATCTTAATTCATCAGAGGCAATCTGTTCCGCACTGAATCCGTAAGCTGTTTTTAGAATACTGAAAAACACCGAGTGAAATGTTCCAAATGTCACTAAACTTTTTCCGTACAGCTTTTCAAATCTGTCTTTCATCTCCTTGGCTGCGGCCCTTGAAAAGGTTACAACCAAAATATGGGCCGGGTTTATACCCGACCCCTTTATAAGATATTTGATTCTATGTGTGATCACAAAGGTTTTTCCGGAGCCGGGTCCTGCCAATACCATCAAGGGACCTGCCCCATGTTCTATGGCTTTCTTTTGATTACTGCTGTAATTTATCAATTCCAATCTTAATCCTTCTTATTGATTCATCTTTTCCAAGAACTTCCATGATCTCGGTAGCACCTGCAGGAGTCATTTGCTTTCCTGAAAGCGCTGTTCTGATAGGCCACATAATAAATCCTGTCTTGTATTCATGCTCCTTACCGAATTCCTGCAAGGTATCAAACAAATTATCATTTGTGTAATCATCTGTATTTTCAAGCAGTGGCAATACTTCCTTTAAAAGGGCCAATGAATTCTCAGAATTTGTTTTCATCTTCTTATGAGTATACATTTCGATATCATACTCAGGTAGTTCCTCAAAGAAATCGATATGTGAAGCAATTTGTGGCAAAACTTCTATTCTTGTCTTTACCATATTTGATATTTTCTTTAAATCAAGAGGCTTTTTAATAACCTCTTTGATATATGGCTCTGATAATTTGAAGAATTCCTCTTCACTCATATTCTTTAAATACTCACCATTCATCCATGAGAGCTTAACCATATCAAAGACTGCAGGTGATTTTGAAATATGCTTATAGTCAAAGGCCTTTATAAGCTCTTCCAATGAGAATATCTCCTTATCATCCTCAGGTGACCATCCAAGTAATGCTACAAAGTTTACTATAGCCTCAGATACATATCCTTGCTCTATCAAATCCTCAAATGAAGAATGTCCGCTTCTCTTTGAAAGCTTCTTATGTTCCTCATTTGTTATAAGAGGGCAATGTACATATGTAGGTACTTCCCAGCCGAATGCTTCATATAATCTGTTGTATTTAGGTGAGGATGAGAGATACTCATTTCCTCTTACAACATGTGTGATTCCCATAAGATGGTCATCTACAACATTGGCAAAATTATAAGTAGGATAGCCGTCAGATTTTATAAGCACCATATCATCAAGCTCTGAATTATCTACTGTAATATCTCCGTAGATATCATCATGGAATGATGTTGTACCTGTAGTTGGATTGTTTTGACGGATCACATATGGCATACCGCTTTCAAGATTTTTCTTTATCTCTTCTTCAGACAATGAAAGGCAGTGCTTATCATATTTCATGATTTCCTCACCGTTTACACTTGATCTGAGCGAATTCAGTCTTTCAGGAGTACAGAAACAATAGTACGCCTGTTTCTTTTCTATAAGTTTTTTAGCATACTCAAGATAAAGTCCCTGTTTTTGTCTCTCACTCTGTACATATGGACCGCAACCGCCATCCTTATCGGGACCCTCATCATGAATAAGTCCTGTCTCTGCAAGTGTTCTGTAGATGATCTCTGTAGCACCTTCCACATATCTTTCCTGATCTGTATCTTCTATTCTAAGCAGGAAATCTCCACCTTCATGTTTTGCAATCAAATATGCATACAATGCTGTTCTAAGATTTCCTACATGCATTCTCCCGGTAGGACTTGGTGCATATCTTGTCCTTATCTTTGTCATAAATGCTCCTTATCTATATTCTTATTTAATACAAGTTATATTATGGTGTAATCTCAAACTTATAGCCCATGCCCCATATAGTCTTTATATAATCACCGCAATCACCCATCTTGGCACGAAGCTTTTTTACATGAGTATCAATGGTTCTGGCGTCTCCGAAATAATCATAATTCCATACTGAATTCAGAATTTTTTCTCTGGATAGAGCAATACCTTTATTTTCAATAAAGTAAGTCAAAAGTTCGTATTCTTTAAAACTTAGATCCACAGGCTTTCCATCTATATAAACACTACGTGCGACCTTATCTATCTCTATCGCACCTGCAACCAGTTTTTCTTCAGATTCTCCCATGGTTCTTCTAAGTACCGCTTCAACTCTGGCCACAAGTATCTTAGGTGAAAAAGGTTTGGTGATATATTCATCAACACCAAGTTTATAGCCTTTCAGCTCGTCTCTTTCTTCACTTCTTGCAGTCAACATCATAACAGGTACTTTGGAATACTGTCTTATAACTTCCAATGTCTCAAAGCCGTCAAGTTTGGGCATCATTACATCTAAAAGAATCAGTTTTATGTCCTTATTGGAAT
>CAKAQP010000123.1 GCA_916720285.1 uncultured Lachnoanaerobaculum sp.
CATGTGGCAGGATATCAAAGAATGTAAATCCGCTAACTCCTGTTATAGAGTTATTGAAAATGTTTAACTTATAGTCTACTATCTGCTCACTGTCAGGTGTTGTAAGTGTTGAATACAAAGTCTCAGCTGAATCCGCTCTCTTTGATCTCTTTGTAAGAATCAACTCAAGCGGCGGTGAGTAAAGATATGTAGCCTTTTTACTGGTAAACTTCTCTGTTGTATTTCCGTCGTTATCAAGGTCAAGAACGTCATCATAGAGTCCCGGCACCTTATCGGTAGCAGCCTCTTCATTATTGTCCCATGACATATATGTATCTATAGAGTTCTGACCGCCTGCCATATTCTTGGTAGTCTTAAATCTCGGATATAAGCCTATAGTATAATAATTAGATCCCTTCGGAAGGTGGAATGTCGGGAAATCCCAAATATAAGCGGTCTTTCCGGTATTCTTAAAGTTATATTCCACTCTGTAATTATTCAGATACGGACCGAATGTATCCTGTCCGAGCGAATTGGTAGTCATTCCTTTAAACTCCAACGCCGGATCTGCCAATAAGAAGAACTTCGGATTCTTTACATCTCTACCTCTCTCAGGAAGGTTGTGACGGAACTGTATACCGTCAGTCATCTGAAATTCTTCGTTCAGATACTTTGTTCCCAAGTTCTGATTCTGAGTGGTATGGGCACTTTCTTTTGCATAAATTTTTGCCCATCTGATCATCTGTCTGGTTTGAGCATTCCATTGACGACTTGCACCATCATCACCGTATACATTTGCTCTGTTATAAGTATCAGAATAGCTTTGTTCATCGTCAGGCTTTGCATCCAAAATAGTCTTTACATCATTGTACGAACTCTCTGCCAAACGGAATTTATATGTTGCAACCACTACATTGCCGTTTGGTGCCTGTATTTCTATAGGATTTGTAAATTTAAGATTTATCTTTGTGTAATGAGTAGGATTCGGCAAATCTATCATTGTAGAGTTCTCTGTAATCGATACATTTGTAGCAATCACTTCCTCACTACCGTCAGGCTTTGTTCCTATAAGTTGGTTATTTGAAAGAGCAGCCTTTTGAGCGGCATCCAAAACAGGAATGGTTTGCTCTGTTCCCGATGCATCAACTACTTTTCCTGTTAAATTCGGATATTTGATTTGATATCCCATAAATTCCATATCGACTTCCGGAGTATCAAGTATGGAGAAAAGTCTTCCCTTCTTTTGACCTAAAGTCGGATATGTTACAGGAGTTCCCGTATTCCAGCCCCAAGCGGTACTGATATCATATTTATGTACAGTAGATTCTTCTCTGTCGTCAAATGTCAAATACCATGGACTTGCACTTTTATAAGCTGTAACACCTCTGTCTGTCGGAGGTATTGCAGGGAATGAAGCATATCTGGCAAAAGCCTTTGATTTCTCCAAAGATGCGGGATCTGTTGTACCGTCATCATTTACATACTCCCATTTTATCGGGAATGTAACCTCTACCGGTGAATTTATAGTTCCTGTAGGCTGATTGTTATATCTTATATAGAAGCCTTCACTGGTATAAGTATTACTCGGATAATTCTTTTCTTTACTGATAGTATGGTTTACAGGATCATATGTCCATCCGGCATTTCTGCTGTCTGTTGTATCGAAGTTTTCATTTGCCGGAAGCTGTACCGTTACTCTTGTCTTTCTTCTGTCGGCACCTACTTGTGGGAAACTTGTACCATGATATGTACCCGGTGCAGGCCAGTTGGTTCTTCTTGTATAGAAGTCCACATAAGTGGATAATGTGTTTGAAAGCGAGTTATCACTTTGTAAGTCACTTGACCCCTGTACATACTGGTAGCTTCTTCTGTAGTTATAATCCTCATTACCATATCCGATAGGATATGTTTTTGCAGTAAAAGTATTGTTGTTACTCTCAAGCAAAGTGTCGTTTGCATCATATACCTGATACGGTATTACATAGCTCTCATTATTTGCAAGTGAGAAGTCTGCAATCTTTCCCTTAAAAGGTACTGTCTGAGTTGTACCTCCACCAAGGTTATTAAACTTTAAAGTAACTATGTGGTACTCACTGTCTGAAGTACTGTCTATATTCAAATAATTGGTACTTGGTCTGTTTATCCAAGTAGAGATATTATTTGCATTTATATAAGTAAAAATCTTCTTCGGTAAGTAGAGCTTTCCATATGCTCCCGGTATACTCCTGGTAATAGAAGATACCGTAATATTTGCATAGAACGAAACCTCCTCACCTACGTAAAAGTCGCTGTTTCCTCTGCTGTTGACAACACTTCTGTCGTATGTGACTTCCGCAATAATATCAGGATCGTTTACTATACCCGGCGGACCTGCATATGCTGTGAATAAATCACTCATTGACAGGAATACCATCACAAATGATAAAAAAGCGGCCAATAATCGTTTTCTTATTGTATTCATATTTCCTCCTCTTAATAATAATTTATACATAACTTTAAGGAGTCATCTGTCAGATCACCCCTTAACTAAAGTTTGATATATATCTAAAACTCATGTATTCTTTTCATCATCACCCTCCTTTTCACTCAACATTAGGCACATGATATCATAATAAATTATGTTTGCAAAGTATTTTTTTAATTTTGTAAAATTATTTTTCGAGTAATTTAATTTTATCATTTTGCATTAAAAATATTTGTGCCGAGTATACGAGTTCACCATAGCACAATTTACATGTTTTTTCAGTAACATTAGTACAATGTTTTTTTTTTAAACAATAATTATTTTAACCCTCGTTTTATTATGTAAAATCAAAATATATACTTTACTTTTTGGGTTTTATATAATAAAATTAGTAGGCTATTAACACAATATATTGTGCTGACAACGTATAGCTTCACAATATATATGTATAATTTTAAGGAGTGTTTAGAAATGATAAAAGTTTATGGCAAGGAAAACTGTGGTAAATGCGTATCTTTAAAGGGAATATTGGAAAATAAGAACCTTGAATTCGAGTACATTGAGGACATGAAAACACTTATGATAGTTGCAAGTAAGGCAAGAATCATGAGTGCTCCTGTAGTTGAATACAATGATCATGTGTACTCAATGGAAGCCTTCTTACAGGTGATCTGATGTCAAACGAAAAAAGAAAGGTTATCAATCGAGATAACATAATCGAAGATCTTAATATAGAAAAAATCAGGGAAAAGCTCTTGAGAGCCTGTGACGGTCTGGAAGTAAATATGGTTGAGCTTGAGAGTAATATAGACTCAATATATGAAGAAAACATCACCACTCAAAAGATCCAGGCATCTTTAATAAACAATGCCGTTACTATGACCAGCTTTGAAGAAAGTGACTGGGCATATGTAGCAGGTCGATTACTTATGATGGAAGCTGAAAGAGAAGTTTTCCACTCAAGAAATTTTTCTTACGGTGATTTTTCAAGAACTATAAAGCATATGGTTGAACTTGGGCTGTATGATAAAAGACTGTTAGCTTATAGCAAAGAAGAATTGGATCAAATTGCCCCACTTATAGATATAGACAGAGATATGGTCTATGACTATGCCGGGGCAAACATGCTTGTTAACAGATATTTAATTAAGCATGAAGGCAAAACTTATGAACTGCCCCAAGAAACATTTATGGCAATATCCATGATGCTGGCTTTAAATGAAGAGCCCGGTGAAACCAGAGTAAATATAGTAAAAGAGTTCTATAATGCATTGTCACTCAGAAAGCTCTCACTTGCAACTCCTATGCTTGCAAACCTTAGAGTCCCTAACGGAAACTTGTCATCATGCTTTATTACAGCAATAGATGACAATATAGAATCTATCTTCTACAATATCGACTCTTTGGCAAGAATCAGTAAAAACGGCGGTGGAGTCGGCGTAAATGTCTCCAGAATAAGAGCAAAGGGATCTATGGTAAACGGTTATTACAATGCCAGCGGCGGTGTTGTACCATGGATCAGAATAATAAATGATACGGCTGTTGCCGTAAATCAGCAGGGAAGAAGAGCCGGAGCCGCTACAGTGGCTTTGGATACCTGGCATTTGGACATCGAGTCATTCCTTGAACTTCAAACCGAGAACGGTGATCAAAGAGGAAAAGCCTATGATATCTATCCACAGGTAGTATGTTCCAATCTCTTTATGAAGAGAGTTAAAAATAATGAATCCTGGACTTTACTTGATCCATATGAAATAAGAAGAAAATACGGTGTTGAACTTTGTGAGCTTTATGGTTATGAGTTTGAATCAATCTATGAAAAGATTGAAAAGGACGATAATATCAAGCTTAAAAAGGTTTTAAATGCTAAGGATCTGTTTAAAAGCATTATGAAAACTCAGCTTGAAACCGGAATGCCTTATATCTTCTTTAAAGACAGAGCAAATGAGGTAAATCACAACTCTCATATGGGCATGATAGGTAACGGAAATCTCTGTATGGAGAGTTTTTCAAACTTCAAACCTACTATTAATTTTGAGGAAGAAGTTGACGGCAATACGGCTGTCAGAAAAAGTGATATGGGTGAGATTCACACTTGCAACCTTATTTCTCTTAATCTGGCCGAACTTACCTCTGATGAGATTGAAAAGCATGTCGCCCTTTCAATAAGAGCTTTGGATAATACTATAGATTTGACAGTTACTCCTTTAAAGGAATCCAATAAGCATAACTTACTTTATAGAACTGTAGGTGTCGGTGCAATGGGACTTGCCGACTATCTGGCAAGAGAATATATGATTTATGAAGACTCTATAAATGAGATAAATGAGCTGTTTGAAAGAATAGCACTTTATTCTGTAAAGTCTTCCGCATTGCTGGCAAAAGAAAGAGGAGCTTACAAGGCCTTTAAGGGTTCTAAATGGGATCAGGGTATATTCTTCGGCAAGAAAAGAGAATGGTACGGAGCAAACTCTAAATTCAAAGATGAATGGAATGAGGCTTTTTATCTGGTAGAGGCTAACGGTCTAAGAAACGGTGAGCTTACAGCAATAGCACCTAATACTTCCACATCTTTGTTAATGGGATCGACCGCTTCTGTAACCCCGACATTCTCAAGATTTTATATTGAAAAGAATCAAAGAGGGGCAATACCCAGAACGGTTAAGCATTTGAAGGACAGAGCATGGTTCTATCCTGAGTTTAAAAATGTAAACCCTATCAGCTATGTAAAGATAATGGCGAAGATAGGTTCATGGATAACACAGGGTGTATCTATGGAAATGGTCTTTGACTTAAACAAAAATATTAAAGCAAAAGATATTTATGACACTTTAATGACTGCCTGGGAAGAAGGCTGTAAGAGTGTTTATTATATAAGAACAATTCAAAAGAATACGAATACTATTTCAGATAAAGAGGAGTGCGAAAGCTGTAGTGGATAGAAAGAAATTATTTAATCCGGCAGGTGATGATACATTAAGTGCAAGGAAAATTATAAAGGGTAATTCAACAAACCTTTTTAACCTTAATAATGTCAGATTTCAGTGGGCCAATCATCTTTACAGAACTATGATGGCAAATTTCTGGATACCTGAAAAGGTGGATTTAACCAAGGATAAAAATGACTATGAAAATTTAACCTTACCTGAAAGGGAGGCCTATGACGGAATACTTTCATTTTTGATCTTCCTTGACAGTATACAGACAAATAATATTCCTAATATTTCAGACCATGTTACAGCACCTGAGGTGAATTTATTGCTGGCTATACAGACTTTCCAGGAGTCCATTCACTCTCAATCTTATCAGTATATAATAGAGTCCATACTCCCAAAGCAGAGCAGGGATCTGATCTATGATAAATGGAGAGATGATAAGATATTATTTGAAAGAAACAGTTTTATTGCAAAGATCTATCAGGATTTTATAGATAATCAGTCCGATGAGAACTTTGCTAAGGTCATAATTGCAAACTATTTGCTTGAGTCACTGTATTTCTATAACGGCTTTAACTTCTTCTATCTTCTTGCAAGCAGGAATAAGATGGTGGGTACCTCTGATATTATAAGACTGATAAACAGAGATGAGCTCTCACATGTTGTTTTATTTAGAAGTATTGTTAAAGAAATAAAGAATGATTATCCTGAATTTTTCTCTACAGAAACAATCTATTCCATGTTTAATACCGCTGTTGAGCAGGAAATCAACTGGACAGAGCATATAATAGGAAATCGTGTACTTGGCATAACTTCTCAGACAACTGAGGGTTATACAAAATGGCTGGCTAATGAAAGATTAAAATCTTTAGGCCTTGAGCCTCTATATTCAGGTTTTACTAAAAATCCTTATAAGCATTTGGAAAGATTTGCCGATACCGAGGGTGAAGGTAATGTTAAGTCTAATTTCTTTGAAGGAACTGTTACAAGTTATAATATGAGTTCTTCCATTGACGGATGGGAAGATTTCTAAATAATACTTTGGCTGTCGACTTACGATTAATAATCGTAAGCCGGCAGCCATTTTTATTTCTGATTATCTACATAATTTATTCTGCAAATACCATATTCTTTTTAATAATAAAAAAAAACCATAATAAAAAAAAGCCCCCGACTTTAAGTCGGGGACCGAAAAATTATCTTTCTTCTTTTTTCTTGAATGCCAGTGCCATTGCAGCTGCGATTGAACTCATTAGAATAAATACATATCCTCTTACGTCCTTTCTGTCCTCTGTCTTCGGTACTGCAAGTGCCATTCTTGTACTGCTTGGTACAGGTGTCACTTTCTGTGGCTGTGGATTCTTGCTAGGTGTTGGTGTGTCTATCAAGATCACAGGATCCTCTATTGCATTCTTTGATGTTGTATTATTGTTTACAGTCGCCTGTCCCGGTCTTACACTCGTGCTTCCACCTGAACTTGAACTTCCGCTTCCACCTCTGCTTGTGTTTGAGCTTGTCGCTATTGACGGTGTC
>CAKAQP010000124.1 GCA_916720285.1 uncultured Lachnoanaerobaculum sp.
AATATATAAAAAGAAGTCTACCGCCAAAGCAAACTCCTTCATACATCTTATCTCATACTTTTAAATATGTTTTGTTGTATGACCCAGCCCCAGAAGGTCCATCACGCGGCTTGATGAGATTTTATCTCAAAAAAGTTCAGCTAAGATTTTTTTCAATATAGCTCTTTAATAACTCTTCGACTATCTCATCACGCTCTACTTTCATGATAAGACTTCTTGCACTGTTATGACTCGTGATATATGTCGGATCTCCTGACATCACATAGCCAACAATCTGATTCAACGGATTATATCCTTTTTCTGTCAAAGCTTCATAAACAAGCTTTAACACTTCAGTCACATCCATTTTATTTTCTTGTACTGCCCTAAAATATTGTGTATTTTGAACATCCATACCGTCACGCTTCCTTTTCTAATAATATTGATTTTATACGATTACAGACCATATTGCAATATTATTTTTTCTTATTAAAAAATAAAGAATTAATATCTATGATTTCTCAAGTAGTAAAATATCGTCTGTAAGGAAATCTACTACCCTACCGCTTACTATATCATTAGTCTTTAAATCACTGTTTAAAACGGCAACCTTCACATATTCCTTTGTATAACCTGTAAAATATTCTGTTCCGTCTTTTATGAAAATCTCCTCACAAAGCAGCTCATCTTCTTTTCCGATTCTTGAAGCTCTAAACTCCTTTTGATTTTTAAGATTGATTTCATTTAAAATATTTGCTCTCTGTACTTTTTCATTTCCGTCCACCTGCGGCATATTTGCCGCCTTTGTGCCTTCTCTTATGGAATAGGGGAAGATATGTGTCTCATAGAATTTCACCTTTTCTACAAAAGCTCTACTCTCTTCAAAATCTTTCTTTGTTTCTCCCGGAAATCCCACAATAATATCTGTGGTAATAGCAGGTGAATTAAAATATTTTCTTATAAGCTTCACTCCCTCATAAAACTCATCGGCAGTGTACTTTCTGTTCATACTTTTTAGAGTCTTATCACAACCGCTTTGTAAGCTTAAATGAAAATGAGGGCAAAACTTATCTATTTTGCTGAGACTTTTAATAAAGTTTTCCTGTATAATCCTAGGCTCCAAAGAACCTATACGTACTCTCTCTATTCCCTCTATATTTGCAATATTTTCTATCAAACACAGAAGCTCATTCTTGGTAACGAATTCCTCATCACTTTCTTCGGTCTGTGTGAGTTTTTCCATTCTCTTATTATAGGACTCATCCAAAAAGTCTACACCATAGGACGAGAGATGTATACCTGTAAGCACTATTTCCTTATATCCCGAAGCAGACAAGTTTTTCACCTCATCAATTATATTTTCCATCTTCCTGCTTCTTACCCTGCCTCTGGTAAAAGGGATAATACAGTATGAACAAAACTGATTACATCCGTCCTGAACTTTTATAAAAGCTCTGGTATGATCGTTTATTTTGCTTATATTAAATTCCTCATATTCAGTCTCTTTATTTATATCAATGATGAATTTATTCTTTATTTTATCCTGTAAATATTCGTTTATAATATTTACAATATCATTCTTATTATTATTTCCTACTATAATATCAATACTAAGATCTTCGTCTATCTTGTCTTTTGCAGACTCCACATAGCATCCTGCCGCCACAACTATAGCATCCTCATTCATCTTTCTCGCTCTGTGAAGCATTTGTCTGGATTTTCTGTCTGCAATATTTGTAACTGAGCAGGTATTTATTATATAAACATCAGCTCGTTTTGTAAATTCGACACATTTATAGCCTGCAGACTCCATAAGCTGCTGCATTGCCTCTGTCTCATATGTATTTACTTTGCAGCCAAGTGTATGAAACGCAACAGTTTTCATAAAAAACCTTTCTAACTTATCAAATGTCATTGACTTTACTAAAAAATTTATATAGGATATACATAGATTTAAATGTGCAAATACCTGAAAGTATCTGTTGCATTTATCACAATATTTTTTTCATGGAGGATTATATGAAAACAGTTCAAATTTCCCTTAATTCTATTGACAAAGTAAAGTCATTTGTAAACGAATTAGCTAAGTACGATGTAGACTTTGACTTGGTTTCAGGAAGATATGTTATAGATGCAAAATCAATAATGGGTATCTTCAGCTTGGATCTGTCAAAGCCGATCGATCTTAACATTCACGCAGAGGATAATGTAGAGCAGATACTTGAGGCACTCTCTCCATATATCATCAAATAATTTATTTTTTAATTCCGGCAGGATATCCTGCCGGAATCTTTTATTTCAGGCTTTCACCAAGATTCTTTCCTTTGTTTCCATGGCCTTTTCCATAAGCTCATCTATGATTCCTTCAAGCTTTTCTTCAGACCTTTCTATATTTTCCAAAACAGGTTTTGTCACAGGATGCTTTGCCACAAATATAGTACAACAGTCCTCATATGGCTGTATAGATGTCTCATAAGTACCTATTTTTTCTGAGATCTCAACTATTTCCTGCTTATCAAAACCTATAAGAGGTCTAAATACCGGTAAAGAGGCCGCCGCATCTGTAGTAAGCAGGGACTGTATTGTCTGAGAAGCCACCTGTCCTATACTCTCACCTGTAATAAGAGCCTGATCGCCGTTTTCTACAGCAATTCTTTCGGCTATCTTCATCATATATCTTCTCATAATAATAGTAAGCTCATCATGTGGACAATGCTCATATATTGCAAGCTGTATATCCGTAAAGTTGATTATATGTAAATTTAGAGGACCGGTATATTTTGAAACCAACTCCGCAAGCTCTATAACCTTTCTCTTGGCTCTCTCTGAAGTATAAGGCGGTGCATGGAAGTATACAGCCTCCACTCTTACTCCTCTTTTTGCAATCATATATCCGGCAACCGGTGAATCTATACCGCCCGAGAGTAAAAGCATGGCGCTTCCGTTTGTACCGATAGGCATTCCGCCCGGTCCCGGTATTTCAACCGAATATATATTTATATATGTTCTTATCTCAACCTTTATAAGTACATCAGGCTTTCTTACATTAACCTTCATCTGTGGAAATGCATTTAAAATTACCTCTCCAAGCTCCGCATTGATGCTCTCTGATGTTCCGGGGAAACTCTTATCGGCTCTTCTTGTATCTACCTTGAAAGTAAAGTTCTTGTCAGGATACACCGCATCCACATACTCAACAACCTTTACTTTTAGGTTTTCATAATCCTTTGATTCTATTCTGACCATTGGACAAATACCGACTATACCGAATACCTTGCTGAGTCTGTCAATCGCTTCCTCATAATCATAATCGCCGTCCATATCCACATAGATTCTTCCAAGTTCCTTGGAAACATTAAACTTTCCTTCTACTTCTTTTAAGGCGGTTCTTATCTGTTTCATAAGGGCATCCTCAAACATATATCTGTTTTTACCCTTTACGCCTATCTCACCGTATTTAATTAAAAATGATTTGTACTTCATTATTTCCTCACAAATTTTCTAAGAAGCGGCAAAAGTTCCTTTAAGTTCTTTATAAAATAATCAGCCTCTTCCTTACTGTTAAGCTCCGACAAAGAGATTCTTATAGTAGCGTCCAAAAGATCCTCTCTTACACCTATAGCCTTTAATGTACCTGATATACCCGGATGATTTGACGAACATGCCGAACCGCTTGAAACACAGATTCCTCTATCTTCCAGAGCATGCAATAAAACTTCCGCACGAATATCTTCAAATGAAACACTTATAATCTGAGGCGCAAAATTTTCACCTCTGCCTGTATTTAAAACCGCACCTTCTATTTTTTCAAGTTCATCCATCAGATAATATTTCAAATCCGATATCTTATTTATTCTCTCATCAAAATTGTCATAGGCTTCTTTTGCGGCAACTCCCATTCCTGCAATTCCTGTAGTATTTAGCGTTCCGCTTCTCATTCCTCTTTGATGTCCGCCTCCAAAGATTATAGGATTTATCTTTATATTGCTGTCAATGTATAAAAATCCCACACCCTTTGGCCCGTGAAACTTATGGCCTGATGCTGAGAGCATATCAATCCCCTGTGATTTCGGATTTATTCTAAGCTTCGTGTAGGCCTGTATGGCATCTACATGAAATAATATATCTTTATTCTTAGCTTTTATTATCCTCGAAATTTCTTCTACAGGTTCTATAGCCCCCATTTCATTATTTACATACATTACGGACACCAAGACAGTGTCATCTCTGAGAGTGGACTTTAATAATTCAAGGTCCACCTGTCCTTCACTGTTTACGGGAAGCACTGAAAGTTCAAACCCCTGTTCAGTCAAAAATTCAGCAGGTCTGTATACCGCAGGATGCTCAATTCCCGATATTATTATATGTTTTCCGTATCTTTTCCTGCTCATGGCACCACCGATAAGCGCCATATTATTGGATTCCGTGCCGCCTGAAGTAAAGATAATTTCGCCTTTTTTTACCTTTAAAGTCTTTGCTATAATATCAGCCGCATCTTTTACATAGCTTTCAGCTTCCACACTTTTTATATGCTTACCGCTTGTGTTGGCATAATCGTCCCTCATGGTCTTTAGCATTATTTCTATGGCCTTTTCGCTTACCTTTGTAGAGGCCGAATTGTCAAAATATACGTCCATCTATTCATCTTCCAATCTGATCATTATATTACTGAGCAATGCAAGTCCGGCTGTTTCTGTTCTTAATATTCTTTTGCCGAGTGTAATGACTTCAAAGCCTGAGTTTTTTATTCTCTCAACTTCAGCCTCTTCAAACCCTCCCTCAGGCCCGATAAATACCGCAATATCCTTTGTTTTATCCATACTGTCCAGTATTTTTCTGGTCTTATCTATTCCATCTGCATTCTCATAGGGTATTAATTTTACACCAAAATCCTTCACAATTTCAAGTGCATTATCTATGGACATAGGCTCAAATACTTTCGGTATAATACTTCTTTTTGACTGTTTTGCGGCACTCTCTGCAATGGCATTCCATCTGTTTACTTTAGTATCGGCTTTCTTTTCATCTATCTTTACAACAACTCTTTTTGTTTTTACCGGTATTATCTCACTTACCCCGAGTTCAACCGCCTTTTGTATTATCATCTCCAGTTTATCAGACTTCGGAATTCCCTGAAGCAAGGTAATATTTACAGGCAATTCTCTTTGTTCCATACTCTCAAGCACTTTAAGGTTCACCCTTTCAGTCTCTATATCAACTATCTTACAAAGATAATCCCAGTCTCCTTTGACACTGATAAGAAGCTCCTCTCCCGGTTTCATTCTCAGGACATTGACTATATGATTGACATCACTGCCTTCTATATACGCATTTTCTCCGTTTATCTGCTCTTCAGATACAAAAAAATGATACATTTATTCCCTCTTTTTTGCTACTATACTTACCCATTCTCCAAGATGATTTATTTCAAGAATTTCAAAATCCTCACTCTTTTTAAATGCAAGCACTACCTCAGCTTCTTTTGTATCTATTATTCCCGACGTAATAAATATTCCGCCTTTTCTCATATGCTTTGCTACAGTCTTTATCAGCTCTATTATAACAGGAGCCAAAATATTGGCTGTCACTATATCAAACTTTTCATAGCCTGCCAGCTCCATTATATTTTCATCTGTCAGAATATCTCCACATACCGCTACAAACTCGGTCATTCCGATTTCATTGCTGATCATATTTTCCATGACCGCATCTATAGCCATATCATCAAGATCTGTTCCGAATACACATTCAGCTCCAAGCTTAAGTGCCGCAATTCCAAGAATTCCGCTTCCCGTACCTACATCTAATACCCTGACATTTTCCCTGTTCTTTAAATATTTTTCAAGAGCAAGTATACAAAGCTTGGTAGTCTCATGTGCTCCTGTACCGAATGCCGTTCCCGGGTCTATCTGTATCAGTGTCTTATATTTTGCATCCTCAGGTATCTCTTCCCAGGTAGGCTTTATAAGAATATCTCCAACATAAAAAGGCTTAAAATACTGTTTCCAATTGTTTATCCAGTCTTTATCCTCAGTCTCCGACTTTATAAGTACACCGTCACCTATATCACAAAAATCTTTAAGTTCTTCCAATGTAGCTTTGATATCTTCCAAAAGCTTTGTATTGTCGGCTTCGGAATCCAGATAAAAACTTACCTTTGCTATTCCTTCATCCTCCGGTAGTTCCGGCAAAATATCTATAAACATTCCCTTTGTTTCCTCAGCAGTTAAAGGTACATTATCTTCTATTTCAATACCTTCCACACCTATATCTCCAAGTGATGCACTCAAAATATCCACCGCATCTGTCTTTGTAATAAGAGTATACTTCTCCCACTTCATATAATTACTCCCTAATATAAGTAGAATTTTGATTTTCCAATCCTAAACGCAGCTATGCTTAAAAGCTTCGCAGGATTTTACGCAGCCTGCGGAACTCGTTTGTTCGCTTGAAAAACAGCGAACTGCACTCAAACAAGTCCTCGGCAGCTGAATCCTGTCTCGCTTTTGCGCACAGCTAAACGCTACAAGGATTGTAAAATCAAAGCATCTACTAAATTAATTCTATTTTATATATTTTTGTAGCGTATATATGTATAATAGAATAACAGGGTCACCACGAAGTGGCAACCCTGTTATTCCAATCAGTAAAACTTATAGATACTGACTATTAGTCTACTGTTACTATTTCACGCTTGTTATATGAACCACATGCCTTACAAACTCTATGAGGAAGCATTAACTCTCCACACTTAGGACATTTTACAAGACTTGTAGCTGACATCTTCCAGTTAGCTCTTCTCTTATCTCTTCTACCGCGAGATGTTTTATTCTTTGGACAAATTGACATTCTTTCACCTCCTTATCTCGAGTCACAAAACTT
>CAKAQP010000125.1 GCA_916720285.1 uncultured Lachnoanaerobaculum sp.
TTTGCTTTATACAAGGATGAATTGACAATCCACCAATTGGTATGAATGGATGCCCTTGTTAGATCTTCTTCTAATCGAGATGCCTCATAAAACGGGGTAGCCTCCGCCAAGCTAACGATTAATACTTCTGTTTCCTCTCCCCTTAATCTGGGTAACAAGTTTTTTACAGATTCAGGTATCTGTCCTTGTGTTCTTTGAACTTCTTGATGATAACTTAAAGTTGAGTCTAACAACAATAGGGTATGACCTGTAGGAGCAGTATCAATCACCACTATCTCATCGTCTGCTTTTTCCACGAGCTCTGCAAAAGCTCTAAATACAGCTATTTCCTGTGTACATGGTGATCTTAAATCTTCCTCAATGTAAGCTACATCATCCTCACTCATTGTTTTTCTTGCATTTTCAAGTATTTCATCTTGATATTTTTTTAATTCTTCTTTTTCATCAATATGACTCATAGATATTCCACTTGAACTATCTATCATAAATTTGATATGGTCAGCGGGATCTGTTGTAGCCAGATGTACCTTTTTACCAAGTTTGCTTAGCTTGAGGGCAACGGAAGATGCAATAGTAGTCTTTCCTACACCACCCTTGCCCATAGTAAAGATTACTTTTCTATTATTTTTTACAAGATCACTAACAATATCATCTAAATTAAAGAGTTTGCCTTCTACTTCCACTTTTTGTTCATTTATTTGATCTTTCTTAAGTAGATTTCTTATAGAGTCGATTCCGGTAATGTTGTATGATCTCAAGGCAATTGTATAGGTATCAAACTCAGTCAACATATCCGGCATATTTTCAAGGGCTAACTTTTGTTTGTTAAATATACTTTCAGATAAGTCATCATCATAATTTTCTAAGATACCATTAATCACTAATATTTGATTTTTTATTCCAATCTCAGATAGCTCCTTTGATGCTCTGGCTACCTCATTAAGTGGTGTTTTATCAGGCCTTGTAACTAATACCAGAGTTGTTAAACTCTTATCTGATAAATTTTCAACTGCCTTTTTATAAGTTTCTTTTTTAGACTCTAATCCTGAAAGCTGTCCTAAACAGGATGCTCCATGGGTACTTTCGCTGATAAAATCAGTCCAAGCAGAAGGAAGCTGTAACATTCTAAGGGTATGACCTGTAGGTGCTGTATCAAATATAATATGGTTATAGTCTGTATTGATCTTAGAATTTGTAATGAAATTAGAAAACTCATTAAAGGCAGCAATCTCCACTGTACAAGATCCGGATAGCTGTTCTTCCATACTCTCAATAACAGAATCAGGCAATTTACCCCTAAAAGGTGCTACAACACTTTCTTTATAGTTATATGCCGCTTCCAATGGATCCAGATTGATTACTTCTAAATTATCTACTCCTTTAATTGGCTTTGCTTTACCGTCTAATTCTGTTTCAAAAACATCTTGAAGATTTGAAGCAGGGTCTGTACTAATCAGCAGTACTTTCTTTCCTTCATCTGCTAAAGCCACTGCTGTTGCACAAGCTGTAGATGTTTTACCTACACCTCCCTTGCCTGTGAAAAATAGATATTTGGTTAATTTAATATCCGCAAGATTAAATTCCTTCATAATTCCCCCTTAGCAACAAGAGCTGTTATTTCCACAGCCCCCTTGATCCGGTTCTTTATCTTCACTACAGCAAGAATCATTACCTGAAGAACAACAGCCATTTTGCTTACTACTTTCAAGATAATCTTTAGAGATTTGTAAAAGTTCCATTATTTCTTCATTCTTTGGATATCTGCCCTCTATGACTATATCCTCGTCCACAAGAATTAATGGAAGACTATCGGTTCCATTTTTATCCAAAGCCTCTTTTACCTTGTTATTATTGACAAATGCCATTGGCTTACTTGATAAATTGTATCTTTCAATAGTGATACCATTTTTCTTCAAGTTGTTGATCACTGTTGAAATACGTACGAGTTCAGGATCCACATTAACTCCGCAAACACCTGTATCACAACACATAGCCGGTTCATAAATTGACATTCTCTTCATTTTTTTCACCCTTTCTTCAATTCTTTGAATTAAACTTTATTAATATATCAATTTTTTTTGATGTAAATAACGTTTTTTTAGTTACCCTTAAGGGTAACTAATTTCTTGCTGTAGATTCTAAAAACATCTGTATTATTTTTTGTCTTCCTTGTTCAGATATAGTGTAGTAAACCCACTTACCTTCTTCTCTTGCTGTAACAATTCCTGACTCTATCAATATTTTCATATGGTATGACAAGCCTGATTGCGTTAAATCCAGTTTTTCCAATAAAACACAGGCACATACTTCCCCGTTTTTTAATAAATCTAATATCTCTAGGCGAACCGCCACTGAAAAGGCTTTAAATATCTTTGCAGTTTTCACTAAATCTCTCTTCATGAAAGCCCCTCACATCATTTTTTTTTGATATGTTGATCATATCACCAATTGTTCTCCTTGACAAGTCTTATTTTCTGAGATATCAAAAATGTTTCCGGATAATCTTGGTATCTTTGACTTGTATCTACTCAGTTGATTTTTCTCACAAAAAATACGGCTTACTCAAAGCTACCGATTACCTTTTAACGATGGCCTTTGAATAAGCCTTTACTTTTTAAATTTTATTTACTTAGTAGGATGCAACTTTTGACAGCATAACAACCGCCTCCGCAGTTCGCCGTTTCCGTTCTGTCTGCGTGCTTCGCACTTGACAGTCACGGACGGCTATTGCATGGGTGGTTTGTAATGCTCTCGCTTCCCTTACGGTCGCGACAGCATAACAACCGCCTCACAGTTAACTGTGTTTGGGAACATGTCTACTCCCACGCATTTTTCCATTCTGTAACCGGCGGCTTCCATCACTTTTAGATCACGCACAAATGATGTAGGCTTGCAGGAGATATAAACTATTCTTTTGGCACCGAAGTCCAGTATCTTTGGCAATGCTTTTGGATGGATTCCGTCTCTTGGCGGATCCAGTATTATAATATTAGGATTAAATCCCAAGGTATCCACCACCTTTAATACATCTCCGGCTATAAATTCACAATTATCAAGACCGTTTTTCTTGGCATTTTCTATGGCGGCTTCAACAGCCTCTTCAACTATCTCCACGCCATAAACTTTTTCAGACTCAGATGCCAGAAGCTGTGCAATAGTACCTGTACCTGAATAAAGGTCAAATACCGACTTGCCTGCTGTATTTCCCAAATACTTCCCTGCAACATTATATAATACTTCTGCTCCCTTAGAATTAGTCTGAAAGAATGAGAATGGTGTTATTTTAAATTCAAGTCCGTTTAATTTCTCTGTGATATAGTCCTTACCATGAATAAGAGTTGTCCCCTGATTTAATACCGCATCAGCATATGAGTCATTCTTTGTGTGTAAAATTCCACCTATACTGCCATTTAATATTCCCTTATCAGTCTCTGCTTTTATATAATCAGCCCATTCTTTTATAAGTACTTCCTCAGCAGTTCCAAGTACAGAAGGCTCAGGCAATGTATTTGGATCCTCTACAAAACCGAAGCTGCTTGTAGTAACCAAAGACACAAGTATTTCTCCCGTATACTCACTTCTTCTGATTAGTAAATGTCTTAAAAAACCTACATGGCTGTTTTTATGAAAATATGGGATTTTTCTCTCCTTAAAAAAGTTTAAAGTAAGCTCAAGTATCTTGGTAAAATCGCTGTCTACTATCTTACAACCAAATACATTCACTATATCATAGTGGCTGCCCCTCTTGTGCATGCCCAATGCCAAATCACCGTCTTTTCTTTCATCACCGAAAGAAAACTCCATCTTATTTCTGTATGCCATATACTTTGGTGAAGGTATAACTCCCTCCCACTCAAAATCCTTATCTGTAGCACCCTCCATAAGTTCTCTAAGCTGCTTATCCTTTAACTTCAGCTGATTTTCATAACTTAAAGTCTGATAAGTACATCCTCCACATACTTCATGATGTATACATGGACTTTCATTGTCCTCTAATTGTGATTTTTCAATTATGTTTAATGCTCTTCCCTCAAGTTTTCCTTTTCTCTTTTTTGTAACAGCAAACTCTATAGTTTGACCGAGTATACCTTTCTTTATAAGTACCTTTTCTCCTTCAAGGTCAATATATGAGCTGTCGGGGAAATGGCTTTCTGTAATCTGTCCCTTTAAGATATCACCTTTTTTCATTATCACCTCACAAAAGATAAGGCGACCTCAAGGGCCGCCATCATATCATGTTATTTCTTATTCTTCTGTTTCATCATCAAAGTCATAGTCAAAATCATCATCAAAGTCTTCTTCGAAGTCTTCAAGATAATCAGGTGTGAAGAATTTATATACCGCAAAAGCAATACCTGCTACAGCAGCGATAGCACCTATAATAGCCAAAACCCAAATAATGGTGTTTTTCTTCTTCTCATCTTCTTCTCTCTTTGCCAAAAGACTGTTAAGTCTTGATGCATTAACCAATTCTTCCATTCTAGAACTTAAATTATTAAATTTATCCATAACCATACCTCTCTTTAAAGATATATTTTGTGTAAAAAGTCAGGCAAAATGCTTAACTACTCAATTAGTTGATTTTATCATATTTTAGTCAGCTTGGCAAATCCTGCATACATATTTTTAATTCCAAATTTCTCAAAATTGACCTTAACTTCAAAATCTCTGCCTCCGTCAACTATTTCAAGAACTTTACCCATTCCAAATTTTATATGTTTTACAGTATCACCTACAGAATAGTCAAGACTTTGAGCCTTTTCCACCTTAAACTGCTTTCCGAAACTAAGAGTTTTCTCAAAATTATTATTATTTACCGAAGTTTTTGTCTCCCATGGTAATCCCTCACCAAAGTCTCTGCTTCTTTCCACATATCTTTTCTCACTGTCCAAAACATGCTTGTTTAAAAGTTCCTTTGGAATTTCACTGACGAATCTTGAAATCAAAGAATATCTGGTTTCACCATTTACCATTCTTTGCTTTGCCGATGTAAGTATAAGATTTTTCTTTGCCCTTGTAATACCCACATATGCAAGCCTTCTCTCTTCTTCCAAATCTTCTCTTGAAATTGAGCTCATAGCGCTTGGAAAGAGACCTTCCTCCATGCCTGCAAGATATACAGTATCAAACTCTAGTCCCTTAGCACCGTGTAAAGTCATAAGTGTGATCCTGTCGACATTTTCATCCATTCTGTCAATATCTGCTACCAGAGATACATCTTCAAGGAATAATGAAAGCTCTCCGTCTTCATATTCTCTCGACTTATTTATAAGTTCCTCGATATTTTCTTTTCTGCTTTCACCTTCTATCTCACCCTCATCATAGAGGCTTTCAATATATCCTGTTTCATCAAGCAGCTCTTCAATCAGATTTGCAATATTTGCCTTCTTTGCTACCTTCTCTCTAAACTCCTCAATCATTGTAATAAAACTCTTGATTTTATCACTTGCCTTACCTACTCCTGCCATTTCGCTTATACTCATGGCATCATAAAGGCTTATATTATTTTCATTGGCATACTCGCTTACCTTTGCAATAGTGGTAGCTCCTATCCCTCTTTTCGGCACATTAATAATTCTAAGTAACGCAATATCATCATTTCCGTTAGCAATTGTCTTTAGATATGCCAGCACATCCTTTATCTCTTTTCTTTGATAGAAGTTTACACCGCCTACAAGCTGATACGGAATACCCAAAGTTACACATCTCTCCTCCAAAAGTCTGGACTGTGCATTTGTCCTGTAAAGTACTGCAAAATCTCTGAAATTATTCCTTGCTCTGTCTCTGATATCCTTTATTATATTGTCAGCCTCTTCATTCGCGGTTTGGAATTGTCGAAGTTCTATATTTTCTCCGCTATCTCCCTCTGTCCAGAGGCTTTTATCTTTTCTGCCACGGTTATTTTTTATAACAGCATTTGCCGCATCAAGTATATTTCCGGTAGAGCGATAGTTTTGTTCAAGCTTTATTACCTTTACATTTTCAAACCTTTCCTCAAAACTTAGGATATTCTCTATATTTGCACCTCTAAACTTATATATACTCTGGTCATCATCACCTACCACACATATATTTCCGTATTTTTGTGCAAGCAAATAAATAATCCTAAACTGTGCCGTATTTGTATCCTGATACTCATCCACCATAATGTATCTGAATCTGTCCTGATAATAATCCAGAACCTCGGGACATTTTTCAAAAAGCTCCACGCTTCTGCATATCAGATCGTCAAAATCCAGTGCATTGTTCTTTTTAAGAGTACTTTGATAGATTTCATAGAGTCTTGCCACACCCTTTTCATATGAATCCACAGCCGACTTCATATATTCAGAAGGTGTCATAAGTTCATTTTTGCAATTTGATATTGCATTCAAAACAGCTCTTTCTTTATATACTTTAGTGTTGATATTATTCTCTTTAAATATCTTTTTCATCAAAGTCTTTTGATCATCACTGTCATATATCGTAAAGCTATTGTCAAAACCAATCTTATCAATAAATCTTCTAAGGAATCTTACACAGCTTGAGTGAAATGTCATTACCCAAACAAAATTTCCCTCTTCGCCTATAAGTTTTCCTATTCTCTCTTTCATTTCCTTGGCAGCTTTATTTGTAAAGGTGATTGCCATGATATTGTAAGGATCTATATGTTTTTCCTCTATCAAATATGCAATCCTGTGCATAAGCACACCGGTTTTACCTGAGCCTGCTCCCGCTAAAAGTAAAAGCGGTCCCTCTGTAGTAAAAACCGCCTGTTTTTGTTTATCATTTAATTTATCGTATATAGTAGACATAATACCTCTAAAAATTTTCTTTATTTCATTTTAGACCAAAACATATGTTC
>CAKAQP010000126.1 GCA_916720285.1 uncultured Lachnoanaerobaculum sp.
AAGAAATCCGGAGGATAGAGAATATTTTACAGAATATTTGCAAAATGTGAAGTCGTATGGATTAGAAGTATTTCTCCTGGAATATGGAGCTGACAGTAAACTAAAAAATGAGATCGAAAAATACTGTATTGAAAATGATTTCCATTGGTATAATGCTAAAAATATTGAGCTGAGGTAGTTAAAGGCTATACCTAAAGGGGTATAGGCACATTGCATAAAAATCTTATTTTAAATATTGACTTTACTTGTTAAAATACTAAAATACATAGTCAGTGTAAATTTTAATTATTTACAGATACAGATTTGAATTACTTGAAGGGAGAAAAATGAAAAAAACAGCATTATTAACAGGGTTATGTATATCAGCACTTGCATTATCTGCATGTAGCAATCAAAAGAGAGTAGTTGGTTCTAAAGGTGATCAATATACGGTAAATAAGGATGTACAAAAGGTCGACAATGACTCGGAAAAAAAGGAGTATGAGCCATATACCATCACTTTAAATCTTGAGAGATCGGGTGCCGGACAAAATATGGAAGAAACATTTACTTCCGCACCGAAGAGAGTGGTGGCAGACGGAGATCAGATGGTTGATTTTTTCCTTGACCTTGGACTTGAAGATAATATAGCGGGATATACAAGAGGTGCCTGCCTTGATACGGTAAATGATTTTCCTGCAAGGGAAAAATTAAATAAGATACTTCCTGATGGACAGAACTTAAATAAGGCATCAAAAGAGCAGATACTAAGCTTAAATGCTGACTTTATGATTGGATGGGATTCACTTTTCTCAGATGAGAATTTCTCTGTGGATTGGTGTTTAAAGAATAATATCATTCCTTACTTCCCATATTCATGTTCAGATAAGGCAACTATGGAAGATGTATATAAGGACTACGATACTCTTGGACATATTTTTGGAGTAAGTGATGTTGCAGGGCAAAGAGTACAGGCAATGAAGGCCACTATAGAGGAAGTTAAAAATACTTTGGGAGAGGATGTTTATAAAGATCCGATTTCAGTATTTGTATATGATTCAGGTGAAGATGCTCCATTTACAGCATGCCAAGGTATACCGGGAGATATGATTAAGCTTGCAGGTGGCATTTCTATTTTTAATGATATAGACAAAGGCTGGGCAACTCCTTCATGGGAAGAGGTCGTTGCGAGAGATCCTGATGTAATACTTATTTTGGATTATGACCATGATACTGAGAAAAAGAGAACTTTTTTAGAAACAAATGATTTCACAAAAAACCTTCGTGCTGTAAAGGAAGGTAGAATTTACAGTGCAAGTTGTTCAGATATGCAGGGATCGGCAGGTTCTGCAAATGCTGTAAAACTTATGGCAAATGAATTTTATCCTGATAAATTCAAATAGATTTAAGAATATAAAACTGTCACATATAGTGGCAGTTTTATTTTAGGAGTTTGTATGTCAAAATTAAAAAAACATTTATTACCGCTTGAATCAAGACAAAGTTATCTTGGTTTTATTTTGTTTATGATAGTGTTACTTTTTCTATCAATAATAATATCAGTAATTTTAGGAAGTGTAGATATCGGAATAAAAGATATTGCCGGATTTTTGACTAATAAATTTAGCGGTAGAAGAGTAGTGGAAATAACATGGGATAAGAGTATTGAGTCAATTGTCTGGGATATTAGATTCCCAAGAGTATTCATAGCTTTTTTTGTAGGAGCGGGGCTGACGCTTTGCGGAATAATAATGCAGGCGCTGACAAAGAATACATTGGCGGATCCGTATGTGCTTGGTATCTCACAGGGAGCGTCTGCCGGTGCGGTATTTATGATAATGTACGGTTCGCTGGTATTTTACGGTCCTTACGGAACAATGCTTGGAGCTTTTATAGGAGCAATAGTTTCTATAGTTCTTGCACTTCAAATAGCAAAGATTAGGAATAGGATTACCGCTACTCAACTTATACTTTCAGGAATAGCGGTAGCGGCACTTTTTGGGGCAACAACAAATCTTATGATCTATTTGCAAAGGACAGGTTCAGATAAGGTGAAAACGGCACAATATTGGATGATGGGTTCGCTGAGCGGATCAACATGGGAAAGGCTTTTATACGTAAGCATTACATTTTTACTTTGTTTTATAGTTATATATTCCATAAGAAAAATGCTTGATGCAATGCTCTTAGGTGATGATGTGGCAATGACACTTGGTGTAAATACTTCAAAACTAAAGATTATTATGATATTGGTTGCGACATTGCTTACCGGTGTTATAGTTTCAATAAGCGGTGTAATAGGCTTTGTAGGACTTACTATACCGCATATTACAAGGTCAATTGTCGGAAGCAAGCATACAAGGCTTATACCGGCTGCTACTTTGGTTGGCGGAACATTTCTTGTAGTGGCTGATGTCATATCAAGAGTTATTATTTCACCGGAAGAATTGCCTATCGGAGTTGTTTCCGCTTTCTTTGGAGCACCGTTCTTTTTATATTTAATAAAGAAATCTCATAATGGAGGAAGAGGATGATAAAGCTTGAAACAAGGGGAATCACTTATTCCATTGACGGAAAAATCATAATTGACGGAATAGATATAAGCGTAAAAGAAGGGGAATTTGTAGGAATTATCGGACCGAATGGTTGCGGCAAGTCTACGCTTCTAAAAAATATATATAAGGTATTTACTCCGGATAGCGGTGCCGCATTTATTGACGGAAACGATTTGGCTAAACTTTCCAACAGAAAAACCGCAAAAAAGATGTCGGTAATGCAGCAGGAAAATATTGTGGATTTTGATATGACAGTTTATGATATGGTGATGCTTGGAAGATTTGCACATCAGAAACTCTTCTCGGGAAGTAGTGAAGAGGACAGAGCTATCGTAAACGAGTATATCAAAGAGGTGGGGCTTTCAGGATATGAAAACAGACATTTTCTTTCATTATCAGGTGGAGAAAAGCAAAGAATTTTACTTGCCAGAGCATTGAGTCAGAAAGCTCCTGTAATACTTCTTGATGAACCTACAAATCACTTGGATATAGGATACCAGTATCAAATCATGAATATACTTAAAAGACAAAGCCTGACAATACTTTGTTGTGTACATGATCTTAATATTGCGGCGGCATATTGTGACAGAATTATTTTGATGAAAAACAAGAAAATATTTGATGTCGGAAGTCCGAAAGAGATGCTGACAAAGGAAAATATCAAAGAGCTTTTTGATATAGATACACATATAATAGAGAATGAAAAGACGGGCAGATTGAATATAATCTTTATGCCTGAGGAATAAAATAACTGGAGCATCAAAAATAGTGTGAATGATATTATCATTTACACTATTTTTTGCTTTATAGACAGTTTTAAAAAGCATTATAAATATAAAAAATAAGAAAAGTTTAAGAAAAAAACTTTCAAAGTATCATTTGATAGTTCCAAAAACACAAAAAATAGAGTAGAATAGTAAGGATTTAAAAATCAAATTTTATTGTTATTAAGGAGGTGTAGGGTTAATCGGGTAAATTTTCATTTTTTGCAAAGCAAGAATGCAATAAAATGAAGTCTTTGTTTATATGGATAAGGGCTAGATTCGTATAAACAAATTTCATTCTTCTACTAAGAAGATTGTTTTAAATTAAATTGGGCAGTTTATCTATGCAAGAGGGTAAACAAAGGTAAAATAAAGGATATAAAATCAAGGGAAGATTACATGGGCTAGGTAAGAAACCCTTATTTTGCGAATAAAAACAAGGGTAACTTACTTGGGCTAGGTAGGAAACTCTTGTTTAAGGTGCGAAAAATACGATTTTAGATTCTTTATATTTCAATGGAGGATAACAAGATAATGATTTTATTTTGTACGAAAAGAAAAATAGAGGTGATATATGAAAAAGAATAATCACAAGGGTAAAAGACTGTTGGCGGGTCTACTATCCTTTTTAATGGCAGCGACAACGCTGCCCTTTGGGGAGATGGAAGTAAAGGCGACCAGCTTGGTGCCGAATACAAGTTTAACAGCACCTAACGGTGGTGGTAGGTATCCATATATGCATACCACAGGTTCTGGTAATAATAGTGTCAGTTATGGATCTTCTTCATCTACAGGATTTACGTTTCAGAAGATGGGAGCAGGACTAAGCGGTCCAACTACAAATTATGATCCAGCTGGAACATATGATCCATACGGAATATATGTTGGTACAACTAGATTTCGTGTGTCTCCAAGTATATGGCAAACAAATTCATTTAATATTACTGCAGTAAGAGATGATAGTCATTCATCTAGAAATGGATCTTTAAAAGGATATGATACCGCAGTTCGTACTGCATTTGGAGGTAATTATTGGGCTACATACTATGGATTTGGTGTGCCTAGGTCGGATAGTGATATTTCTTCTCCTGTTTTGAAGTATTTAGATCCACAGGTGATTTATAATGCAAATAATAATATTGATCCCGAAGAGGCATATTTGCAGGGACATGATGGTGGATCATGGGAAGGGGTAAGGCCAAATAGAAAACGAAGATTTATGACGAATGATTTTCCTGTAAAACTCTTTCCTGCTACATATAATGGAGGTATTACACAACTTCAAGTACCGGGGAAAACGGAAAAGATAGAAGTTCGTCAGGAAATAAAGCCTGATGATGATGATAAGAACTTGCTTGTAACTTATACAGTAGCTAATACAACAAGTGATCCTGTAAAGTTTATGATAGGTAATGAGTCAGATACATTCCTATATAATCATGATAAAGCACCTATTTTAGTAACCCAAGGTGGACAACATCTTCATATGATGGCAAATTTATCAGATAGTGAAGCGCAGAGATTATATAATCTTCCATCTTCAGATACTGAGAAACTTGCATCACCTGATAATAAATATCGTTTATCTGACTTCGATGTAAAAGTAAAGTCAGGAGATGGGAGAGTCTGGGCAGGACAATTTGAAATGGCACCAAAACAAAAGGACTATTATGAGGCTGTATTTCATACCGGTTTTGCATTTGCAAAAACTAGAGACTCATTAGTTCAAGGTTATGACTCTGCAGCAGCTTTCTCAGCCTTCTTTGATTTGGCACCGGGAGAGACAAAGAGTGCAACTTTTGAAGTATCTATGAGAGTATCTGTTTACTACGTAGATCCTACTTATGGAGGTCAAAATGGTACTTCTACAGGTTATATTACAAAGCCGTACACAACAATACAGGCTGCTATAGATGCGATAGGAGCCAGTAAAACCGAGAAGGCATATATCTATGTAATGGATGATACCGAGGTGCCTGCAACACTTAACTGGGACAATGCACCGGATCTAAAGAGTCTTACAATACAAACCAGTTTATATGATAAGATAGGTTCGATGAGTGTGTCAGATGCTCCAGGTTATTATGGCACTCATCCGGAAGATATGCCTAACGGTCCGGCAAAGAAGCTTATTCGTAAGAATAATTTCACCGGCGATCTTATAGAGGTTCCTGCCGGAAAGACACTTACTCTTACAAATATAGAGATAGATGGTAACAAGGCTGCAACTGATGCAGCAGGTACCAATGTTACAGGTGCTTTGGTAAAGGTTGAAGGCCAACTTAATTTAAAGGCAGGAACTACACTGACAAATAACAAGGTTAAAGGAACTACTGCTAAGGCTTCTGCTATAGATGTTGGAGGTGATGGTGTAGTAGCAGCAAATGCAGGTACAGGTACTGTAAATATTACAGCTAACGAATCTGATAATAATGTTTCTGCTGTAAGTCTGGCTAATGCAAAGGCTATTACCGGTTCAACACCAACTATATACCCGTTTACACTCGCCGGAAATGTAAATGTAACAGGAAACACTACTACAGATACAACTACAAATACAACAACTAATGCCAATATAGGTCTTGGTGCAAACTATTTGTATATACCGGAAGGTGCCAAGTTTACCGGAAGTGTTGGTGTAAATGAAGCAGACCAAACAAGACTACCTTCTTCAAATACTGAGGGTAGTACAGTACTGGACTACTCAGGAAGAGGAACTGTGGCACTTCCATATTCAATAAGCAATATTACTGCAGATAAGCCGGGACAAACAATTGCACCTGGAAATATATCACAACAGGTAAGAACAGGAACAACTATAAACGGTGGAACGAATCAGTTACAAAACGTTGTATACTTAAAGGCTCCTGTATATAGCTTTACACTAAACTATGCAGATGAGAACGGAAACAGCATTCCGTTTGTAAATATGAGCTTTACAGGAAATGATCATATACTTTTAGCAAACCCGTATACAACTTCATATGCGGCAGGTGCAAATATAAAATATGATTTACCTACACTTACAAATACACCTACAACTACTCCTACAACTACTCCTACAGTTGATTATTCAGGATATGTATTTGACAGAGTTGATATTCCGTCTGTAGTAACAACTGTACGTTCAGAAAACGATACATCAGGCAAACCGAACGGAAACATTATAGGTACAATGGGCACCAACCCTGTAAATATTACTGTGTACTTTAAGAAAAATATTGTACGTTACCATTTTGATTCAAAGGGTGGTAATACTATAGCAAATATGGAAGAGAATACCGTTGCATCGACTACGACTCCGGGAACAGTACCGACATCGGCTCTGGGACCAATACCGACACCGACAAAGTACGGTTATGTATTTAGCGGATGGTTTACATATACCGATATAA
>CAKAQP010000127.1 GCA_916720285.1 uncultured Lachnoanaerobaculum sp.
CCTATAAAACCATAAATATCTCCGGACTGTACAGAAATTGACAGGTTATCGACTACTTTTTTATCTCCATAAAATTTACTGAAATTCTTTATCTCCAACATAATTCTCCTTTATTGACAAATTGTCAGTTATTCTTTAAAATAAACGACAGCATATTATCAGCTGTCGATTTTTTTATGTATATAAAAATCAATCTCTTATCTTTAATCTCTAAAGAGCCTTTTCGCATTTAAGCTTTGTTCAAGCATTGTCTTAAATGCATTTAAATAATTATTGACAGGTTCTTTTTTTGAACATTTTATGCTCATGTTATTTGATACAAAAACATATGCCGTCATAAGAAACTCTGCCGTTTCTGTCGGATATTTTACAGAAAAATTCTTTTCCGCTATCCCTTGATTTATAATTTTTTCAAAATATACTGTAAGCTTTTCAACCAGCTTATGGGATAACTTATCTATCATATATTGATTTTCTTTAAGTTCAACTGTTTTTTGCAGTACCGTATCCTCTGCAGTAATATTTTGTGAAGATATAATTGTGATATCTATAAAAGACCTGATTTTTTCTATAGCGGATTTATCTTCATCATAGACGATACTGTAAATATCTTTCAACAATCTCTCTGAATATCTTTCTACAAGACAATATAAAATATCCTCCTTATTTTTGAAATGATAATATAATAATCCTCTTGATATATTTACTTTATCGACTATATCCTGAGTTGTTGTATTGGTATACCCCTTCTCCATAAAAAGTATCATTGCAGCATCCATAATCTCGGTACGCCGTATTTCAGGTTCTTTTACATCTCTCATTTTATACCTCCGCTCAGTCATATAATACACTTTAACTGACAAGTTGTCAATCAATTTTTGTGTATATCAACGCAAAATACCTGCAAAGCAGATATAATCTACAATGCAGGTAAGGGTATTTTGTCATCCATATTATCAGCCCTTTTCGCTACTATTTTAAATTTTGGTAGCGAAAAAGTAAATTGTTCCGGGCTTTCTACTTTTTTTATTTCTTCCACTAATATATGTATTGTAGATGCCGGATACATTTCAGACGGCTTCTTATTTGTATTTTTAACACATATATTATAGTTCTTTAACTATACCTTTAAATTTGTAGTTCTGACCTATATATGCTATCATTCAGATATGCTTAAAAAAGAATTTAAGGAGAGTAATGATGGCTAATGTTAAATTTGATGATTATTTAAATGATGAGCTAAAAAACAATGACTTCAAAAACGGATACCTGAATGAAAAAACTATTTTAGAAAGCTCTCTCAATGTTGCAAGTACCGGACTGCCTCAAAGACAACTTACTGAAATATTTCATGTTTCAAAATCTACAATTGCAAGAATTTAATGTGGATGTAATACCGGTATAGAAACAATAAATAAACTTGCAATTGGCAAAAAACTTACTACCCGTTAATATAAAATACTATTTTTATAGTTTCAAAACGAAATGCAAATACACTTCAAAGCCGCTAAAACACAGGGTTTGAAGTGTATTTTATATTTCAAAACTGTCAAAGACAGAACTATATAAAAAATATCTCATTTTCAGGAACAATCTACAATATCGTTATTTTTTACTCAACCATTGTTCTTAATGTTCTCGTGCTTCCTATTACATCATCCCATTCTAATGTACCTACGTAATAGTTGTTTTTTCGATAGTTCTTCCATTGCTGCTTCATCACTTCATCATCAGCAATCTTATTGATAACATCATCTATCATCACAATCCGCTCAGTAGACTCTCTTCTCTTACATGTAGCATAAAATGCAGATTTCATTGTATCTCTGTCAATAGTCACTACATCTTGCTCAAGTAAAACATGTATATCATAGAAATCTCTCATTCTTGTATTAGCTTCAGCTCTTACCATGATGGTTTCAAGTTTTTCTGCAAGAAGTGTCTCCAAATTGTACGCCCAAAGATTAATTGATCTGTCCTCAATAATAAGTGGTAACTTATATGCTACCGCCCTCGGCGTAATCTCATCGCCTGTTGAGATATCGACCTTAATGGTCTGTTTTAACTTATCCATCGTACATTCTATCATAAAACGAATACCTTCATACTCGTGACCTTCCATAATATCCTGTACCTTAGTTATACGAAAAGCAACTCCGTCCTCTAGTTTAACTGCTATTATTTCTTCCAAAATCTTCTGTGCTGACCTCTTATTTAAAGGAAGTGATTTTACTGTAGTATCTACATCCATAGTTGAACGCATATCCACACCTACCAGAGAAGATACTAAAAGTCCTCCCTTCAACACAAAGTTGTCTCTATATTGTGATAAAGAAACTCTCTCCAAAAGTCGCTCCATCAGATATATTCTTAGTATTATCTGCGATTTGTCACTGTCACCACCTGCTTTATTTTTTATCTTTGCCTTTACAGCTGTAGCATTTTTAATCATAACAATACCTCTGCATATTGCCTCACCTTATCTGAGACCCCCATAATACCTGCATATTCCATGAGATTATGAATATTTTTTTTACTATCTGAAAAATATGATGTCAAAGCCTTTTGGAATACTTGAATATCCATTCTTTTCTTATTCTTGATAATATCACATATACAACGCTCTTTGTCGTAGATTCTCACAGTATTACCGATAAAAGTCTGCGCCTTTGTCAAGCCCAGATCTAACCATTCCTGTCTTACCGTATGTACTACAACACCTCTATCTTTTAGATGTTTCGCATTATAACCTCGTCCAACAGTAATTACCGGTGAAAAAGGCTCTCTGTCGGAAAGATTATGAATATACAGGGCTGTTTCATGGGAAAAAACAATTTTTCTATTTCTTAGCTGAATCGAATAAAGTCTGTCTTCCCATGCATCAGGTGAAATGTATATTCCGGGTGCAATCTTTTCCATTTCATTCTTACGGACATAATCCAAAACAGAATACTTTGACAATCCTTCATTTTGAGCTTCAACCAGTCTAATATAACCATTCCGTTCTTCAAGTAACCTATCAATAATATTTCTTTCATCCATATTCTCAACCTCTTTCGCTACAATTTTAATTTTTTGTAGCGAAAAAGTCAATATAAATATAAAAAAGCAGAAACCCCAATCTATGAAGTTTCTGCCCATTTATTATCTTTAAAATCAAAGGAAATCTCTTTAATTTCCTATAAATTTTACTTCTATATGTCTTTCAATATCTGTCACTATGAGATAATACCCCAGTAGCGGTGTTCTTGTCTCCACACGTTTATTACGGTCTTTTCTTTTTCCGGCTCTACACTCACTTGGCTTTTCTCCCCCTTTTTCATTATATATTACCCTCCCTAAGTACTTTCATAGGCTTTAATGCCGGAATTGTACCATAGTTTCCTGCCATATATCATGCGTTGTAAAAGTAAGCTGTGTATTTCTTGTATTTATCTCAGGTGATAAAAATGTCAATATAATATTTCTAACAAGCATGGGATTGTAGTCCGGCATTTAGTTCATCTACAAACAATGTAGCACCCTTGTCTAAAACCTCTTTCACCGAAGGATATAAAGCAAACATTTTTAAAGTTCCACCGGACTCTTCTTTTAAAGATATAGAAGACATTCCTTCACTACCAACCTTTTTATGAATTGTATCTATTACATATTTGTTATCTGTATTCTCTTCTCCATCCGATTGATATTCCTCTACATTAAAATCCCTTATTGACACACGAACATATGTTTGTGTATAATTTATTTATGATAAACATATGTTCTAATGATGATATTTTTAAAAAGCTTGAAATACTCTCAGATGCCGCTAAATATGATGTTGCCTGCACCTCAAGCGGAGTGGATAGAAAGGGAAAAGGAGGAATGCTTGGCAATAGCGTAGCCTCAGGAATATGCCATACTTTCAGTGGTGACGGAAGATGTATTTCCTTGCTTAAAATACTTATGACAAACCATTGTATTTTTGATTGTAAATACTGTATCAACAAAAAAAGTAATGACATACGCCGTGCATGCTTTACCCCGAGAGAAATCTGTGAGTTGACTGTGGAATTTTACAAAAGAAATTATATTGAAGGCTTGTTTTTAAGTTCCGGTATAATTAACAGTCCGAACTTTACTATGGAAAAGATCTGTGAAACTCTTATTCTGTTGAGGAATGAATACATGTTTAACGGCTATGTCCATGTTAAGGCAATACCCGGTGCCTCTGATGAATTACTTTTACAGGCCGGCTCTCTTGCAGACAGAATGAGTGTTAATATTGAGTTTCCAAGCGAATCAAGCCTTAAAAAATATGCTCCCAATAAAAGCTTTAATCTTATATCGGATCCCATGAAAAAAATAAAGGATTCCATAGAGATGAATAGGTTAAGTATCGGAAAGAGTTCAAAGCTCCCAAGAAGCAATATAAATAAATATCTTCCCGGCAGTATATTTAATGATGTAGCCCAAATCGAGGGAGATAATATTTTAAAATCGTCACTCAGTACTAAACAGGCTGATATCCGCCCATTTGTACCGTCCGGACAGAGTACACAAATGATTATCGGTGCCGGTGATGACAGCGACTATACCATATTGATGACTGCACAAAATCTGTATAAAAGCTTTGATTTAAAAAGAGTATTTTATTCCGCATATATTCCTATTAATGAGGATTCCTCCCTGCCAAATCCGGACACACCTGTGCCGCTTTTAAGAGAGCACAGACTTTATCAAGCTGATTGGCTTATTAGATTTTACGGTTTCAATGCACAGGAACTTCTAAGTAAAGATAATCCGGACTTTAACACCTATATGGACCCTAAATGCAATTGGGCTGTTAAGCATTTGGAATTCTTCCCTGTAGAAGTCCAGACAGCCGACATGGCAAGTTTACTTAGGGTACCGGGCATAGGACCTAAGGCGGCAAAAAGAATTGTAACTTCTCGTAGATACTCACTTCTTGACTTTAATTCCATTGCCAAGATGGGTGTAGTCTTAAAAAGGGCACAGTACTTTTTAACCTGCAACGGAAAAATGATGTACAAAACCTTATTGGATGAAAAATATATAACAAACAGACTTATCGGATTAAACGGTAATGAGAACTGTAGGTACGGCACCGAAAAACAATTGTCCCTATTTGATGATTTTGGATTAAAATAATGAAAATATTTACATATGATGATAACTTCTACGCCTTGGCATCATGTATATACACAGCTTGGGAATACAGTCTTTGCCACAAGGATGAAAGTATAAAACTGCAGAAGCATTTATTTACGCAGCAAAGTCTGTTTTCGGAAATTATATATGTAAGCACCGATATTAATAAAGCAAAAAAGGTTATAGAAAGTGTTAAGCACAAGCTTTCCGTTCAGACATACGAAGTTGTTTATATGGCTTTTTTGTATCATAAAGATACGGGAAATGATATTTATAACTACTTGAGGCTTGCTTTTAAATATGGCAAAAAAATCAACTATATGTCGGGTGAGGAAATTGTTATGAAGCTTTTAAAGTTTCAAACAGCAGTAAGTCGTGAGATTCACTCCTATAAGGAGGTGACAAGATTTAAAGAGGTGGATAAGGATCTGTTTTTGGCAACTATAGAACCGAAGCATGATATACTTGCCGAGCTCTCCTACCATTTTAAAGATAGAATGCCCTCTCTCAACTGGATTATTATAGACTCTTCAAGAAGTATTGCTCTGATTCACCTAAAGGAAAGTGAATGTTATATGCAAACAGTTGAAGAAAATGAACTTGAAGCCGCTGCAAAGCTAAATGATATTAAAAATCCTTATTCCAAACTTTGGAAAGTATTTTTTGAAAATATTTCAATAGAGGAAAGAGAAAATATGAATCTGCAAAAACAAAATTGTCCTCTTAGAAAAAGAAAGTATATGACCGAATTTATAGATGAATGACAATACCGGAATGTAAAAGCGGGTTGTCGTTTAACATTAACGACAACCCGCTTTTTATACTTAATTATTCAATTCTTATTCTGCTATATCAGCATACTCAAAATGCCAGAAGCCGTCAGGTGAATGCCAGCTGCCTGTTATCTTATCACTCTGAAGATAGAAATCATTGTAATAAAGAAGCGGAACCATAGCTGTATCCTTCATTATAAGGTCCTCAGCCTGATGTAAATATCCGAATCTTGTTTGTGGATCTTTCTCTGTAGCCGCCTTATTCATAAGTCCATCAAATTCAGGATTGCTGTACTTAGAATTGTTGTTTCCGTTTCCTGTTAATGCAAGCTCAAGGATATTTGAAGGATCATTGTAATCCATTACCCAACCGTCTCTTGCTATCTGATAGTTTCCCGATCTTCTCTGTGGTGTGAATGACTTCCACTCAACTATATTTACATCAACCTTAAGTCCAAGTTCGCCCCATGCCTGCTGTAAATACTCGGCAATCTTCTTGTGATAACTTGCATCATTGGTTGAGTAAACCATCTCAGGTAAACCGACTCCGTTCTCATATCCTGCTTCCTTTAAAAGCTCTTTTGCCTTTGCAAGATTTGCTTCATGATCATCAATATTTATATAAACAGATTTATCTGTTATATGGTCCTGCCATGCAGAGCCGTCCCAATCTGTTACTCCCTCACTTACAAATCCGCTTGCAGGTGTATATGTACCTGATGTAATTGTCTCTG
>CAKAQP010000128.1 GCA_916720285.1 uncultured Lachnoanaerobaculum sp.
AGCAAAGAGTATTCTTATCAGCTGTGATAATGCACATGCCGTTCATCCCAATCACCCTGAACTGTTTGATGTAAAGAACAGACCGGTTTTAAATCAAGGAATTGCAATTAAAGAAAGTGCAAATCAAAAATATACAACAGATGCATTCAGCAGAGCAATACTGAAAAAGATTCTTGAAAAGAAAAATATACCCTATCAGACTTTTGCAAACAGAAGTGATATAGCGGGAGGTTCAACTCTTGGAAATCTTTCAAATACCGTTGTAAGTATGAATGCTGTGGACATCGGATTGCCGCAGTTGGCAATGCATTCCGCATATGAGACTGCAGGTGCAAAGGATGTAGGATATGCTTTTGAGACACTTAAAGCCTTTTTTGAAGCAAATATTGATATAAAAGATGACAAGGTCGCTATAGAGGTTTAAATGGAAGAAAATAAGAATGACATATATTTTAAATGGGGTTTAACAGCAGTTGCGGTCATAGTAATAGCCCTTGTGATATCTTTGATTTTCAGTAAACTTGGGATTATTGCTACAGCTATAAGCACTATAATATCGACCGTTTCTTCAGTGCTTTACGGTGTGGTGATGGCGTTTTTAATGGCACCTGTATATGATCATATCGGAAAATGGGTGGGTGAGATATTATCATCATTATTTCCAAAGTGGAAGAAATCCGATAAGTATGCGAAGATGATAGCCACTCTGGCCTGCCTTGTAATACTTATTTTGGTAGTGTTTGCTTTGATAATGATGATTATACCCGAGTTGGTAAACAGTATCACAAATGTTATAAGCTACGCACCTTCGGGCGCTGAAAACCTTGAAGATTGGCTCAAGGATATTTTGGATAAAAATCCGAATCTGGAGAAACTTATAATCGGAAATTATCTGGATATCAGTGAGAGACTTAGCGATATAGCCACTACAACGGTATTACCTAATGTTAATACCTATATAAAGAATCTTTCAAGCGGCGTGCTAAATGCTCTTGGTGTGGTCGTAAATATTATTATCGGTTTAATGGTAATGATGTATCTTTTAAATATGAAAACCACATTGGGATCACAGGCAAAGAAAATAGTATATGCTGTCGCAGGAGTAAAGATAGGAAATGAGATAGTTACAGAGGCCAGATATATCAAGAATATGTTTGAAAAGTTTATTGTAGGTAAGATAATAGATTCTATTATAATAGGGATAATAAACTATGTGTTTATGGCCATAGTACATATGCCATACGCCTTGCTTATAAGTGTGGTGGTAGGTGTAACAAATGTAATACCTTTCTTCGGACCTTTTATAGGTGCAATTCCAAGTATTATACTTTTACTTCTTATATCGCCTGTTACGGCACTTCAGTTTGCAGTATGGATTTTGGTATTGCAGCAGGTGGACGGAAATATTATCGGACCTAAGATACTGGGCCAGACTACAGGACTTCCAAGTTTTTGGGTATTGTTCTCTATACTGCTCTTTGGAGGGCTTTTCGGTATTGTGGGTATGATAATAGCTGTGCCTACTTGGGCAATAATATACAGGACTATAAGCAGGCTTTCGGAGCATTTCTTAAAGAAAAAGGGATTGGAGCCTGACAGCAAACATTACATGGACCTTGATCATATAGATGAAGAAACGAAGAAATATATAAAATTAGAATAATTTATTTGCCCCTCATTAAACTTATGCTTATGAGGGGCTCTGTTTTTAAGGAGGAAATATGACAGACAGTAATTTGTGCTATATAGAAAATGTGAAGGTACAGGATATACCTTGGCACAGGCTTACTACTACCTATAAAAGAGCTACGGACTTTCCTAAGTGCTTTGAAATCTTAAATGATATGAATGATAAAGATGCAATAGAGATGGCAGGAGAAGAGATAGCTATGGATATAGAGCATCAGTCTACTCTTTGGCATGCAACGCCTTTTGCCTGTATATTCCTATACAGAATATTTAAAAAGGCTTTAGAGGATAGAGATAAAAACCCTGTAGCAGACTACCTTGCACCGGAGCTTGCGGAATTGTTCGTATATATAGCTGAAGCGGTAAATATTGTAGAAAATATGGAGCATCCCGATCCTTTAGTGAACTTTAAAGATATGCTATCCAAAGAGTATCTTTGGTCTGAAGTTTATGATGAAGAAGAGGATGAAATGAGGTGGGAAGAAGGTAATGTATTTCCTGATGATTTGTATTACAGCTTTTATTACTATTCAAAACAGGTGTTGATCCTTTTAAAACCTTTATTAAAAGAAACAGATGATGAATGGTCCAAGAAATTGTATGAGATTATATAAAAGTATAGAGAGGGAATATGAAGATATTAAAGAGAATTTTACTTGGTTTTGTAATTATTTTATCGGCAGCGGCACTCTTTTGGTTTGGCAGATTTAAGGCGGAAGATATAAGTGCTCATAAAAAAATATCTGATATAAATTCATATATGAAGACTGTAGATGATATAAAGATATCAGATAATGTAAATGTAGTTGCAATAGGAGAGGCGGCCCACGGCTGTAAGGACTTTCAGGAACTTAAGCTTTCAGTACTAAAGAAAATGGTGAAAGATTACGACTTCAGAGCCTTTGCTCTGGAGGCCGACTATGGTGAATGCGCCACAATAAACAGATATATTCAAGGCGGTGACGGAGATATAGAAAGTATTGTAAAGACATTTTCATTTCCGATATATCGAACAAAACAGATGGAAGAGCTTATTTCATGGATGAGAGAATACAACAGTACTGTAAGTGAAGGTAAGAAGCTTAGATTCTACGGCTTTGATATGCAAAATCATGAAACAAGTTATGAGTTTTTAAAAAATTACTGCACATCAAAAGGACTTACAAGTGCAGATGAGTTTGATAAAAACCTTGACTGTATAGAAAAAGGTGAGATAAGCGTAGAGAGTGCAAAAGCCGTTATTGATTTCGTTACCGGCTTGAAAGAAAAAATAGGTGATATAGACGTGGCAAATGCAGATGACAGAGATGCGGTATTTGAGCTGAATACTGTAAGACAGTCAATGGAGACTTTCACTAACAGCAATGAATCATATTATACTCTCAGAGACAGTGATATGGCAGGCAATATAGAAGCTGTTTTGGATATAGAAAAGAAAATAGGTAGCGGAAAGCTTGTTATAGCGGCACATGACGGACATATAGCAAAGATCGGTAACGGATATACATCTATGGGGGCCGTTTTATCAAATGATCTTAAAGAAGCTTACTACAGTATAGGTACCGACTTTTGGAAGGTTACAGACAATATAAAGGTTCTTGAAAAGAAAAAAAGAAGTATACAAAGCTTTATCTCAGCCGATCCGCTTGCGGCACAGGCAAGATTTGCAAAAGATAAGTATTATTTATTGGATTTTGCAGATATAAAGGAGGGCAGCAGTATATACAGTCTGATAAACTCTCCGTTAAGAATGGGATCCCTTGGAGAAGGCTATACATGGATGATGAGGATAGTACAGAGCAGTTACAGACCGAAGGCGCTGCCTAGCAGTCTATATGATGCAATGATTTTTGTATACGAAGGTGAGCCTATAGAGATAATAGAATAATATTGTATTGAAAATTAAATATAAACTTGTTTTTTAAGAACAAAGTGATATACTCCTAGTTAGCGATATCTAACTAGGAGGTTTTTTAATGAATATAGTAAATATAATTATAGTATTAATTGTTGCGGCAATAGTTGTATTCGGTTCAATCAACTATATAAAGAAGTTGAAAAAAGGCGGAGATTGTTGTCCTGAGCATGAAGAAGCCACCAAGTCCGTAAAAGTAAAGGATAGAGATAAGTCACATTATCCGTATGAAGCCAAGCTTGCCATTGACGGTATGAGTTGCAATAATTGCGTAAGAAATGTAGAGAATGCACTAAATGCTCTTGACGGAACATGGGCAAGTGTAAGCCTTGAAGATAATATGGCGACAGTGCTTTTGAAAAATCCACCTGATATTGAGAAGCTTTCAAAAGCGGTAGCGGATGCGGGATATATGGTATTGAGGAGAAAATCAAAGATATAGCCTTAATAATATGTATATGTTATAATAAATATCACAAAGTATGAATATCGTACAGACTGTGAGTAGAAAGGAAAAAGTTTATGTCAAAGAAGATTAAAGTTTTTTATGATTATACCTGCCCGTTTTGTTATAAAGGTTTAAAGGAACTTGGAGATATTCTTCCGGATTATAAAGCTGTAGAGATTGAATGGTCTCCATGTGAAGCTCATCCAAGACCTGAACCGGCAAGAGTGCATTCGGATTTGGCCGCACAGGTAGGATTTTATTTGGCGGAAAACGGGTTGAATATCAAAAAGTATAATGATTTAGTATTTGAAGCACATTTTGAGAGTCAGCAAAGAATTGACGATGTAGAGCTTTTGGCGGACTTGGCTGAAGCCGCAGGAGCAAAGAGGGAAGATATCCTTACCTTGCTTAATGAGAACAGGAATGCAAAGAAAGTGGAAGATTCAAATATTGAAGTTTGGCAGACTTTGGAGATTCAGGCTGTACCTTCTTATGTATATGGTGATAAGATGGCGGCATCGGGAGGCGGACTTTTGGTTCCTATCAGCAAAGTTGCAGAGCTTTTTAGCCTTGCTTCAAAGGGTGAGTAAAGTGTAATTTAGTGTAGAAATTTACAAAAGCTACTTAAAAAATATTTAACAAAGTTTTATAGGCAGCATAATAAAAATCACGTTATTATATATAAAAAATATATTTTAACGTGATTTTTTTATGCATAAAAACTGAAAAAATACAGCTTAAAGAGGTGTTTTAATGCTTCGCAAAGAGAATGCAACATTTTCTTATTGACATTTAACATTTATGTAATATAATTAGTGTATCCCGACGAACAAAAGATTCGTTCTTTGCAAGAAAGGAAGTAAATGATAAATAAAATAAAAAAGGTTACTTTAGTAGCATTTGTATTTTCCGCATTGATGGCAGGAAGTACTTATGCAGCTACACAGGCGGAGGTTGACAAAGTTACAGGTCCTGCATTCGGTTTGAACGCAGATCAGTATGAAACAACGCTTGACTCATATAAACAACAGCAGGAAGCTGAACTTGTAGCAAAGGAGGATGCGGAAATAGCTGCTCTTAGAGAAGCGGCTAAGGGAAGATCCGTAGGTAAGTTTAAAGCCTATGCCTATTCACATGATTGTGATCCTTCAAATATAACAAAGTCAGGTACAACACCGGTTGTTGGAAGAACTATTGCGGCTGACTGGTCAGTACTCCCAAGGGGTACAAGAGTCCGCATCGGAAATAGTGATACTATCTATGTTGTTGAGGATACAGGTGGAAATATTAAGGGAAAGACCATTGATATCTATATGAACAATGATAGCGAAGCCAGAGCGCATGGAGTAAGATATCCGGAACTTTACATTGTTGAAGGCGATGCGAAGGAAGCTCAGCAAAAGATTGATGAGATCTTGGCAAGAAGAGCTGAAAGACAGGCCAGACAGAATCAGTAAAAATAGAATATAGCAAATAAGTTAATGTAAAAGAACAGTTATACGTAGTTACAGCAGGTAACGTGAGCAATTTTAATATATTTATATGGCTCAGAGGCCTCTTTATCAAAAGGGGTAATATAGTTAATACATTTGCAAAAGGGATATTAGAGAGAAAATCATTTCGGTTTTCTCTTTTTTATATTATGTGCATTAAAAAAGGTCTTAATCTCTTCCGAAGCAATAAAACGGAAAAATTAAGACCTTTATATATTATTTTGCAAATTGTTTTGGTGGTGTATTTTCATTGAGAAGCTCAAACTTATATCCGTCAGCTTGCAATCTCTCTATGATAGTAGGAAGAGCATCGTGTACAAATGCCGTATTCGGCATATCATGCATAAGTAAAATGGAGTGAGTATTCTCATTTACCTGCTTGATAGTCTGGTCGATAAGTTCCTGACCTCTCTTGCCCTCTACGTCACCGTCAAATGAATTCCAGTCAAAGTATACTATTCCTCTGTCTCTTACAGCCTGTAAAAGCTGAGGTCTGATAGCTTTATTATAGCCTGCATTGCTTCCGCCCGGAAAACGAAGCATAGTACTGTGCTGACCGGTAGCTTTAAATATAAGATCGTCCATAGCGTCATAGTCTGCCATAAAAGCATCTACAGAAGCATATATCTGCTTGTAGTTATGTGTCAAACTGTGAACGGCTACATTATGTCCTCTGTCTTTTATCTGCTTAAGCATATTTATCAGAGGCTCAGTATCCATATACTGTGCTGTAACAAAGAAACAAGCCTTGATATTGTACTGATCCAAGATATCCAAAAGTCTTGGAGTACCTGACCAAGGACCGTCGTCAAATGTGAAATAAACAACCTTTTCATCCGGACCGGGATTGCTCGCAGGTACTGTGGTGGTTTCGGCTGTTGTATCCGTCTCACTCTCAGATATTGCATTAATTTCACCGTCAGATGAAGTTTCGCTTTGATTTACCTCTACAGTTTCATTTGCATTCTTTGAGGAATCGGCTACCTTTACATTTTTTTTACGTGACTGCCATCCATAGGCAACCATTGCCGTAAAAACACAACAAAAAATTAAAACAACAATCG
>CAKAQP010000129.1 GCA_916720285.1 uncultured Lachnoanaerobaculum sp.
CAGTGCATTGAAGCGATACCCTTAAGTGGGAGATAGTAGTTCATCATTGAGAACATACCCTTCTTCATCTCACCGCCGTACCATGTGTTAAGAATAACTTGCTCGCGGCTTGTAATATTGAAAGCAACAGCTGTTTCTGAATTAAGACCAAGCTCCTTGTAGTTAGCTACTTTTGCTTTTGAAGCATTGTAAACTACGAAGTCAGGCTTGAAGTTCTCAAGTTCCTCAGCAGTTGGTTGAATAAACATATTTGTAACGAAATGTGCCTGCCAAGCAACTTCCACGATAAAACGAACAGACATTCTTGTGTCCTTGTTTGCACCACAGAAAGCATCTACTACATAAAGTTTCTTATTTGAAAGTTCATTCTTTGCAAGGTCTTTTAAGACTTTCCAAGAATCCTCTGAAAGCGGATGGTTGTCATTTGCATAATCTGCAGATGTCCACCAAACTGTATCTTTTGAATTCTCATCCATAACTATAAATTTATCTTTAGGAGAACGACCTGTATAGATACCTGTTAATACGTTAACGGCACCAAGCTCACTAACCTGTCCCTTTTCATAGCCTGATAATGCAGAATCTGTCTCGGCTGCAAATAATTCATCATAAGATGGATTGTGTACTATCTCTGTAGTGCCTGTGATGCCATACTGAGTTAAATCAATATTTGCCATAATAATCCTCTTTTCTATAATTCATTTATTTTGTTATCATGAAATCCGGGTGAAAAGGTATTTTCCCCTTGATACAAAATATAAAGTTATGTACTCTTTGAGGTACAATAACCTTATTAAAATATACATAACAATTTGGAAAAAAGCAATAATATTTTGAACTTTGTTAAAAAAAATACGAAATAAAAAAGCACTGAATAAGTCAGTGCTTTAAAAGAATCAAAATATTATATTTTTGATATCTGTGAAATGGCATTTTCCTTGACCATTACTTTAAAATGTTCTTTATAATAGTCTTCACTGAATGTGGTAGCTGAAAGCTTCACACCGTATTCTGAAAGAATATTTGCGGCAACTGCGAAATCCTTTTTATTTTCATTCTTTTTAAGAACCAGAATGAATCTTTTATTTACTTCATCCTTATAAAGAGTGTTTTCTCCGGAATAGGTTTTCACAGCTTTGGCAGCCTCTATAAGCTCATCTAAAGTTTCAAATGAATATGCCCTTAAATACGGCTCTTTTTGAGATTCGTCAGCTTTATCGTCATCAAGATCAAGCGCACCCTCAAGAAGATTATTAAACTTCATATCAAAAGAGGCAAACACATCATCAGCCATTGTCGGAGAGAACTTTGCAAAACGCGTATCAAGCTCATCCGGATCGTCAACTTTTGTTACATATATAATAATACTTTCATTTGAAAGCGGAACCGCCTCTATCATCAGAGGAGAGTCGTCCGCATCAAATCCTACTTCATAAGAGGCTTTGCTCAGCATTTCCTGAAACAATGCCTTGGCATTGTCGCTGCCGTAGGCCAATTCAACTACATTTAAATTTCTGTTTTCCAAATCCACATTTGACAGTGTACATCTTATCTGGTTGGTACTAATCCTTTCAATTCTCAAGGTATCACCCCTTTCTATCGGAATTGCACAAATATATTGTACTTATGTTTTACAATTATGTAAAGAGAGTAAGTGCCTGAAGAAAAGCACAAAAAAAGCAGGTGATGGGAATCGAACCCACGTATTCAGCTTGGAAGGCTGATGTTCTACCATTGAACCACACCTGCAAAAAAAATTACTTTGTCATGATATCAAAATGAGAGATGAATGTCAAGTGGAAAAAATAGAATAAACATAAGTTTTGTGTATATTTTTTAATACATTGCTATTTGTATTAAAATATTTTAGAAATAATAAAATATAATTAGATAAGTATTGAAAAGCTTATAGAAAAATGTTAAAATACAAGCTACATTATTAGGTTTTTGTAATTAAAACTGCATAATTCAGAGAGGAGATTTACAATGCTACTAATTGGTAATGGAAGGGTAGTTACTGGAAATCAGGAACAGCCATTGATTGAAGATGGGTCTGTAGTACTGGATGGCAACACAGTTTTAGAGGTTGGAAACTACCGTGATTTGAAGGAAAAATATGCGGATGCAACTTTCGTGGATGCAAAGGGCGGGCTCATAATGCCGGCATTCATCAACACACACGAGCATATTTATTCTGCAATGGCAAGAGGCTTGAGCATCAATGGTTACAACCCACACGGATTCTTGGAGATCCTGGACGGCTTATGGTGGACAATAGACAGAAATTTGGACAATGAGCTCACATATCTTTCTGCTATGACTACTTACATTGACTGTATCAAGAATGGTGTTACAACTATTTTTGATCATCATGCAAGCTTCGGTGAGATCGAGGGAAGTCTTTTTGCTATTGAAAAGGCTGCGAAAGAGACAGGCGTCAGAAGCTGTCTTTGCTATGAGATATCAGATCGTGATGGCGAAGATAAGATGAAAGCGGCTGTTAAGGAAAACGTTGATTTTGCAAATCATGCAAAAAAAGACGATTCAGACATGATTGCAGGTATGATGGGAATGCATGCAAGCTTCACAATTTCTGACAAGTCAATGGAATATGCTATGTCAAGAAAGCCTGAAGATATAGGATGTCATATACACGTGGCAGAAGGTATTGAAGATTTGCATTCATGCTTGAAAGTACACAACCAAAGAATTGTTGACAGATTATATGACTGGAAAGTTCTTGGCGATAAGTCATTGCTTGCACACTGTATTTATATTAACCCACACGAGATGGATCTTATCAGAGATACAAACACTTGTGTAGTACATAACCCTGAGTCAAACATGGGTAATGCCTGCGGATGTCCTCCGACAATGGAAATTGTTCACAGAGGAATCGTATGCGGACTCGGAAGTGACGGTTATACACATGACGTTTTAGAGTCATGGAAGGTTGCAAATGTGCTTCATAAGCACCATTTATGCGATCCTAATGCAGCTTGGAGCGAAGTTCCGAAGATGCTCTTTGAGTACAATGCAAATATTGCAAACAGATACTTTAAGAAGCCTCTTGGAGTATTAAAGCCGGGCGCGGCAGCGGATGTTATCGTTGTTGATTATACCCCGAATACACCTATGACCGCTTCAAATATCAACAGCCATCTGTTGTTCGGAGTATGCGGAAAGGATGTCAGAACTACAATTGCAAACGGAAATATCTTGATGAAAGATAGAGAGCTTCTTCACATTGATGAAAAGGAAGTACTTGCTAAGGTAAGAGAAGGCGCTATGAGACTTGCAAATAAGATCAATGGAAGGGGAAATGCATAATGGGCGATATAATGACACCGATTCCTTTTAATAGGATCATGGAAAGACTCCTTGAGGAGATGGAAAAAGAAGGCTCTTGTTACGGAGTAAAGAAAGCTTATAAGGCTGATAAGAATAAATTTTACACTATTTTCGGAAGAAAATTGGAGACACAGATAGGTCCTGCAGCAGGTCCTCATACACAGCTTGCACAGAATATTATTGCAGGATATTATGCAGGTGCAAGATTCTTCGAGCTTAAGACAGTTCAGAAGATGGACGGTAGAGAGCTTGCAGCTTGCGTGGCTAAGCCATGTATTACAGCTGAGGACGAGTGCTACAACTGTGAGTGGTCTACAGAGCTTACAGTTCAGGAAGCTTTTGATGAGTACATCAAGGGTTGGTTTGCACTTAAGGTTATCTCAAAGGAATGGGATCTTGGCGGCAGCGACGGCTTCCAGTTCAACATTTCGGTAGGTTACGATCTTGCAGGTATTAAGCTTCCTAAGGTTGATAATTTCATCAACGGAATGATGGATGCTTCAGAAACTCCAATATACAAAGAGTGTAAGGAATATCTTGAGAAGAATTTAAGCAAGTTCAAGAAGTTTACAAAGGCTGATCTTGATGCTATCACTCCTGATATTGTAAATTCCGTAACGGTATCTACATTGCATGGATGTCCTCCACAGGAAATCGAAGCTATTGCATCATATCTTATTACAGAAAAGGGATTAAATACATTTGTAAAATGTAACCCGACTCTTCTTGGATATGAAGTTGCAAGAGAGATGCTTGACAGCATGGGATATGACTACATTGCGTTTACAGATCTTCACTTTAAAGAGGATTTACAGTACTCGGATGCAGTTCCTATGTTAGAGAGACTTATGGCACTCGCTTCTTCAAAGAACCTTGAGTTCGGTGTTAAGATTACAAATACATTCCCGGTTGATGTAAAGAACAATGAACTTCCATCACAGGAAATGTATATGTCAGGAAAGTCACTTTATCCACTTTCACTTCTTGTTGCGAGAAATCTTTCAAGAAGCTTTAACGGTAAGCTTAGAATTGCATATTCAGGTGGTTGTGATTACTTCAATATAGATAAGGTTGTAGGTAGTGGAATATGGCCTGTAACAGTGGCTACTACTATCTTGAAACCGGGCGGATATCAGAGATTTATTGAGATGTCACAGAAGCTTGAAAAGGCTGAGATCAAGGCTTGGTCAGGAATTGATGTAGAGGCTCTTGAGAAGCTTGTTTCAGATGTTAGAAGCGATAAGCATCACGTTAAGCCTGTTAAGCCGCTTCCAAACAGAAAAGCTGATAAGAAGGTTCCTTACCTTGATTGCTACATGGCACCTTGTGTAAACAGATGTCCTATCAATCAGGATATTACAACTTACGGAATTCTTGTTAATGAAGGAAAGTATGAGGATGCTCTTAATGTTATCTTAGAGAAGAACCCGCTTCCGTTCATGACAGGTCATATCTGTACACATACATGTCAGAGTGCTTGTACAAGAAATCACTATGAGACTGATGTACAGATCAGAAGAAATAAGCTTATTGCGGCACAGAACGCATTTGAAAAGGTTGTACCTACTTTAAAGAGCGCTGATAAGAAGAACTTAAAGGTTGCTGTAGTAGGTGGCGGTCCTGCAGGTATCGCAGCTGCATTCTTCCTTGCAAGAGAAGGCGTGGATGTTACCGTATTTGATGAGAGAGATACTATGGGTGGTGTTGTTGCAAACATCATTCCGGGATTCAGAATTCCTGCTGACGATATCCAAAGAGACGTAGAGCTTGCAAAGGCTTACGGAGCAAAGTTTGTTACAAACAAGAGAATTGATGATATAAATGCACTTAAGGCTGAAGGCTTTGATAAGGTTATCCTTGCAATCGGTGCACATAAGGAGCTTCCGCTTGAACTTGAAGAAGGAAAGGCAATCAATGCACTTCACTTCTTAGAGGACTTCAAAAAGACTGAAGGAAAGATGGATCTTGGCGAGAATGTTATCGTTGTAGGTGGTGGAAACACAGCTATGGACGTTGCAAGAGCGGCTAAGAGAGTTCCGGGTGTTAAGAATGTATACCTTGCATACAGAAGAAATGCAAGATATATGCCTGCTGACGAGGAAGAACTTCACGAGGCAATTGAGGACGGCGTAGAGTTTGTTACACTTGTTTCTCCAAAATCATTCAAGGGCGGAAAACTTGTATGTGCTAAGAACGTACTTGGTGAGCCTGATGCAAGCGGTAGAAGAGGCGTTAAGGAGACAGATGAACTTGTTGAATTACCATGTGATACACTTATCGCATCAATCGGTGAGAGTGTAAGAGGTGACTTCTACACAAGCAACGGTATTGAAATCGACAAGAAGAACCTTCCTGTACTTGATCCTGTTACTCTTGAGACAAATGTTAAGGGAGTATATGCTGCAGGTGACGGCGCTAAGGGTGCATCTGTTATCGTAAAGGCTATTGCCGACAGTAAGAAGGTTTGCGAGGCTATTGTAAATCATGCAATCGGTGAGCTTAAGATTTCCGATACTACTGACGAGAAGGTATACTCATACAGAGGAATTCTTGAAGAGGTAGAGGAGAAGAAGGCTGACAACAGATGTTTAGCTTGTGACTATATTTGTGAGAATTGTACAGAGGTTTGTCCAAACAGAGCTAATGTATATGTTAATGTAAAGGGTAGCCATCAGATAGTTCATGTGGATTATATGTGCAATGAGTGCGGTAACTGTGAGACATTCTGTCCATACGCTTCTGCACCATATAAGGATAAGCTTACATTATTCGCAAGTGAAGCAGACATGCTTGATTCTGAGAATGACGGTTTTGTAATCGTTAAGGGAAGCAAGGATGTTAAGGTAAGAATTGACGGACAAAATCTTGTATATAGAATAGGTGAGAGCAATGACAAGCTCAATTATAGATATGCTGAACTTATTGACACTATCTATAATGAATATGAGTATTTGCTCCTATAATATAGACTGAGATAAAATATGATATAGTTAAGATATGCCACCCTAAAAAGTGGCATATTTTGCTATGTAAGGAGATAATATGAATAGAGTTTTTATTAAGGGTGGAAAAATAGTAAATTCCAAAGAAAGCTTTGTTGCCGATATACTCATTGAAGATGAGAAAATAAGTAAAATATTTAAAAACGGTGAGGAAATAAAGCTTGATGAAGGTACAAAGGTAGTGGATGCTTCCGGTAAGCTTATATTCCCGGGATTTATAGATGCACATACACATTTTGA
>CAKAQP010000130.1 GCA_916720285.1 uncultured Lachnoanaerobaculum sp.
AGCTTCAACAGTTTCATTAATAACTTCATTATTGCTTATCTCAGTTGAAGCTTCCGTAATATCAGGAAGGCTTGTGAACGTATTGTTTTCAGCCGCATTATCCGTAATTGTACTGTCGGTATTTACTTCAAACTTAACATTTTTGTCAGCTTCAGATTTACTCACACTGTCATTATCATTTCTTTTATGTTTATGACCTGATTTATTTCCAGACTGTTTTGCATTTTCAGCCTTTTGCGCAGAGCTTTCGGTTGTCTCCTCATTATTTGCCGAGTTCTTGGTGTCCGAATTGTCATTGCCGCTTTGAGATGCTTTTGCACCTTTTTTTGAACTTTCCGAATTTTCAATTCTTGTCTTTTTTCCCGATGAATGTCCAAAAGATTTATTTGCATCGGATTTTGTTGCAATGTTTCTTTCCGGTATTGAAGGTCTTGTTACCTCTCCCGAATCTGAAGGCCTTGTAGGCTCCGGTATCGGATCTGAGGGCACGGGCGGTACAGGCAGCCTTGGAATAGTCTCATACTGTACATAAAATGTACCGTCCGAAGCGACATATTCTCTTTTTCTTAACCCGTCCTGCTCATATGTAGGCTCTCTTTCAATTATCCACTCTCCATAGTTGCTTTCATCTATTCCGGCTGAGGTTTCAACATACCCTGCGTTTGAGCTATGTAAACCCCCGTTATTTTGAATACCTGTCATATCTACATATGTAGCTCCGACAGTTGTCGCATTGCCTTTTAGAACACCTACACCGTTTACCGATATAAAGGCGGTCGTCAGTGCCAATGACATAGCACCCATTGCTTTATATTTTTTCTTCATTTAATCACCCTATTGCATTTTCTTTCATCGCTTCCTTAAGTCCACTGTAGTACTTTCTTCCCACCGGAATTTCAGTATTGTCTATCAATGTGATTTCCTCATAAGTGAAATTCTTTATATGTTGCAATGAAACTAAAAATGATCTATGCACTCTTAAAAAACCCTTTGTAAACAGCAGGTTTTCAAGTTTTCCTATTGTTGAAATAAACTCAAAACTTTTACTGCCGTAGTACACGGTTATTATTTTTCCTCTAACTTCAAAATATTTTATATCATTTATCGCGATATTCCTATATTCACCGATGCCGGTAAAGAGCATATACTCTTTTGATTTTTCTGATGCCGTTTTAAAAACATCCTTTATTATCTTTACCGTCTTTGCACCGTCAGTCTCACCTTTCACAATATAGTTGAAGGCTCTGACATCAAAAGCTCCCAACATATGATTCTTTGAAACTGTGGTGAATACTATCTCTCCGATATATCCGTTTGAACGAAGTTTTGATGCCGCCTCCATGCCGTCAATTCCCGGCATATTTATATCCAGAAACATTACATCAATAAGCTCAAGTTTATCTTCCACTTCAAATAACATCTGCTTGGCGCTCTCAAACACCTCAAATTCCGTATCAAGGCCCTCCGACTTTGATATGTGTGTAGTGATTTCTAACAAATTCTTTCGTTCTATTGGATTATCATCACATATAACTACTCTCATAACCCAAACCTTATATCCTATTTGTTATTTTTTACCTTCTCAAGTAAATTATTGATTCTGTTTGTAGGTGTCAATAGACCGCTTATAGTAGAATCATGGTTCAAATTGTCAATAATAAGAGCAACATACTTACTCATCTCAACATTGTAATAATAAGGTTTGCTTAAGAGGTTAGGTGACTGGTACACTAAGTTTGTTGTAAATATACCGTCGATAATACCGTTCTCATAATATTTATCAAATTTTGCAAAGCCGTTTGTGAACAATCCGAAAGTTGCACAGACAAAAACTCTTTTGGCCTTTCTCTTTTTAAGTTCCTTAGCGACTTCCTGAACGCTCTCACCTGAAGATATCATATCGTCAATGATTACAAGATCTTTACCTTCAACATCGGAGCCCAAAAACTCATGTGCAATAATCGGATTTCTACCGTCAACCACCTTTGTATAATCTCTTCTTTTGTAGAACATACCTACATCAAGCTTCAGCATATTTGCAAAATATATTGCCCTTCTCATTCCGCCTTCATCAGGAGAAATAATCATCATATGATCCGAATCAACCTGTAAATCCGGAAAATGTCTTAGAAGTCCCTTTGTATACTGATAAATCGGCTGCACAGTTTCAAATCCCTTTAAAGGAATCGCATTTTGTACTCTTGGATCATGCGCATCAAATGTAATGATGTTGTCAACACCCATATTCGTGAGTTCCTGTAATGCCAATGCGCAGTCCAAAGACTCTCTTCCGGTCTTTTTATGCTGACGACTCTCATATAAGAAAGGCATTATAACAGTTATTCTTCTTGCCTTTCCGGCTATTGCGGCAATAATTCTTTTGAGATCCTGGAAATGATCATCCGGTGACATGTGATTTATTTTTCCTGACAGTGAATAAGTCATGGAATAATTGCATACATCCACAAGCAAATATAAATCATCACCTCTTACAGATTCCTCTATAGTTCCCTTAGCCTCACCTGAGCCGAATCTTGAGATGGTTGATTTTATAATATAATCTTCTTTCTCATACTCTGAGAATAAAAGTGTATCCTTATGCTCACTTTCTCTCTCTTTACGCCACTCTACAAGGTAATTATTTACTTTTTTTGTAAAATCCTCCATTCCTTTAAGAGGTATAAGTCCCAAAGGACCTACAGGAATAGAATCAATTTTTTTATCTTCGTACAGCATTTTCCCTCCATTACAGCTTTGCTCTAATATCATTTCCAAATAATCTTATATACATGAAACTCTTTCTTATTCTTGAAGTAACTCTCTCACTGTATATATCTCTCATTTCATCCAGACTGAGATTAGTCGATATTATAGTAGATTTTTCGGTGTTAACCCTACGGTTTATTATATGGAAAAATTCGGTAGTTGTAAAGTGATTGGAAAGTTCCGTACCCAGATCGTCAATTATCAGCATATCACTTTCATAAACTTCTTCAATGAGAAGCAAATATTTTTGATCCTCACTTTTTTCCATCTTAACCTTTACCAATGCTTCAAAAAGTTCTTTTGCACTGAGGTATATTACGGAATAATATCTGTCAAGTAATACCTTGGCTATACAATTGCTTAAATATGTCTTTCCTACACCGGTATTACCGCTGAATATGATATTTCTTCTGTCATTTTCGTCAGAAGCCGTATCAACCGTATTTTTGCTTCCGTTTATTTTAAAATATTTGTCTGCAAATTTCTCACAAAATCTTTTTACCCCCTCCATATAAGCGGCATTTGTCATATTCTGCCCCGGAAGTATCGTTTTATTATCATAATAATCAAATGAGAAATTTTCAAAATTTTCTTTACTTAATATATTTTCAAGATTTGATTGAGCATACAGAAGTTTCCTTATCTTTAACTGAAGGCAATGACATTTTTTTCCGTCAATATACCCTGTATCCTTACAGTCTTTGCAATCATATGTTATTTCCATATAATCCTTCGGAAAGCCGGCAGCGCACAAAAGTTCTTCTTTTTTGTTTTTTATACTGTCAATATCTGTTTTTAAATCATTTATTGACAATATTCCCGATTTCAAGCTTTCTTTATATCTTGAAACAGCCACACTTCCTGTGGAATTGTTTAATTCCTTCATTTCAGGTATCTTTTCATATACCTCTTCAATTCTTCTGACCTGTGCGGCTCTGTTATTTGCTCTTATATTTTCATATTCTCTCATTATTGCGTTATATGAGGAATTATCTATAGCCATACATCTCCTTTAAGCCAAACTATAAATTGTTCAGCTCATTTAAAAACTTGTCCTGCATATCGGAATCAATATTGTCATTCCTCTGCTCAAAATTATTAAACTTTGATGTTGAAACATTATTTGAAGTTTTCGGAGCCGTCTTTATCTTTTCATCATGTTTTTCGTCCTGTGCCTTTATATCTGAAAGTGTACGCACATTCTCATTATGCCATCTTGTAAGTATACCGTCAGCATATGAAAAACTCTGTGATGATGTGTTAAGTACTGTTCTGCTGATAGCTTCAACAACTATCTCAGTACTGAATCCGTACTCATCAAACCACTTTTTGACAAATCTTAATTCAACCGGCGCCAAAACTCTGTCATATATTCCGAATGCCTTTAACACGGCTTTATTTTCATTGAAATACTTCACATTGTCTTCTTTGGCTTCCTCAACTGTAGTAATGCCTTTTTCATGGAATGAAAGTGCCACTCTTTCAATATAGTTTATACTCTTTTTACCTTTTTGCACTGAAACTTCCGCTATGTACTCAAGTAAATCCTTTGACATACCCACAACATCATAAAGATATGCCAGCTTTTCAGTATCTGTAGGTGTAAATATCTTTTCAGTATATGTCTGCACACAGAATACCAACTCCTGAAAATCTTCATCGCCTTTTAACTTGGTCAAATCCACCAGACTTCTGTCAGGAAGCTTTGGCGGCTCTGTTTTTACCTCGGGTATCTCGGCCTCGGCCTTTACTTCGCTCTCTGAATTATTCTCTACATCGGTATCTTTGGCCGGATCAAGCGTTTCCTTATCGCTTTCTTTTGGATTCTTTGCTTCATCAAGGCTTTCTGATTTAACGTCTTCTTTTAAAGCTTCCTCTCCCATACCTGCTGCAAGCATTTCTCGTCTTTTATATGCCTCTTTTGCCGCTGTAAGAATACGTCTTGCTTCCTCAAGTTCTTCTTTTGAAGGCATACCCTTTGTAATAAGAACTTCTTCAAAGTCTTCGCCGTTTCCAAGCTTACCTATATTCTCGGCCTTTTCTATAAGCGCTCCGCTCTTGCACCAGTATGCTATAGCTCTTTCAACATCCTTTATAGTAAGTTCAAGGGCATCGGCTATGATTTCAGGATTTATCAGTCTGTCAGCATTTCTCAGCATAAAAAGGTACACCTTTATATAATCACCGTTTGCCTTTAGCATATATTTATCTATAAATTCTGACGGCAAACTTACAATGCTTGTTATATCTGCCTTTAAAAATTCGTACTTCATAGCTCTCCCTTTGTCTTAAAACTATATCTCTATAAATTATTTTCCGAGTAAAAACTCACCCACTCTTAAGATATCTCCGGCACCCATGGTAATCAGTAAATCACCCTTTCTCAAATCCTCCAACAGATAATTTTCTATCTCATCAAAAGTCTCAAAACTTGTGGAATTTCCACCAAGTTCATTTATTCTTTTTGAGAGAAGATTTGAACTCATTCCAAGATTGTCTGTCTCTCTTGCAGGATAAATTTTTGCAATTATAACCTCGTCCACATTCTTTAATACATTGGCAAAATCATCAAAAAATGCTTTCGTTCTGGTATATGTATGTGGCTGAAATACCACTACAAGTCTGTCATGAGGATATCTCTTTGCAATATTTAATGTAGCCGATATCTCGCTCGGGTGATGTGCATAGTCATCAACTATTGTGATACCGTCAAGTTTTCCCTTAACCTCAAATCTTCTGTCTACACCCTTAAACTCCGAAAGTCCTTTTCTTATATCTTCGATACTTACTCCAAGTTCAAAGGCAACACAAATAGCAGCCAAGGCATTGTATATATTGTGGTTTCCTCCTACACAAAGTTTTACATTCTCATATGTCTCTTCTTTATGTACAAGATCAAATGTCGGATACCCCAAAGCGTCATATCTTATATTTGTAGCATAGCAGTCACTGTTTTCGGTTCCGTATCTTACTACATTGCCCTCAAACCCTTGTGTAATTTCTCTGTTGTTTTTAATCTTATCATTTATTATTATACAACCATCAGGACTTGTATTTTCTGCGAAATTCTTAAAAGAGTTCCTAATTTCATCTAAATCCTTAAAGAAGTCCAGATGATCCTCTTCAATATTCAATATAACACCTACTGTAGGATATAACTCAAGGAAACTGTTTGTATATTCACAGGCTTCTGTAACAAATGTGTCACCCTTGCCTATATAAATATTTCCCTTTATCTTCTTTACAATACCTCCTACAGAGATTGTAGGGTCAAGATTTGTATCAAGTAATATGTATGACAACATAGAAGTTGTTGTAGTCTTTCCATGTGTACCGCTTATCGCTATACTCTCTTTAAACTTCGACATTACATAGCCGAGAAGCTCTGCTCTGGTCATCATTTTTATATTCTTTTCTTTAGCCGCAATAAACTCAGGGTTATCATTATGTATGGCAGCCGTATATACAAACAAGTCTATATCATCACTGATATTCTCATTTTTTTGCCCTACAAATATTTTTACACCTCTGTCCTCAAGATCTTTTGTCCTGTTATTAGCCTTTGTATCAGAGCCGCTCACTTCAAAGTTCTTTTCAAAAAGTACTCTTGCAAGTCCGCTCATACTTATACCACCTATACCGCAAAAATATATGTGCTTTATATCATTAAATTTAATATTTTTCAAAAGATACCTCCCGAGTTTACCTTATTTTCTTATTTTTTTCTTTCTTACACTATAACCAAAGGTACCAAGTACCTTTGAAAGTCCAATATACTCTCCATGATTATATACTACCATGTCAGCTTTTGTCAGG
>CAKAQP010000131.1 GCA_916720285.1 uncultured Lachnoanaerobaculum sp.
GAAAATATTCTTTCGTCTTCTTCTACTTCTCCTTTTCATTTCTACCTTCCTTAGATAAATTGAATGCCCTGAGTTGTGTGGAATCTACGATAGATAAAATATAAGATGTAGATGACATACAGAGTATTCGATACATTTACCTAGTATAGCAGATAATACTATATTTGTGTTGATAAATTTCTTAAATACTTTTAAAGGAATATGTAATTGCTCTTTAAGCAGCGGGTGAATAGAAATAAAGTTCATTTTTAATACTTATGTTGACAATTTAAAAATATATAGATATTATGTCAGTGTTCAGTTTTTAATGTAAAGGAATGGTTTTATGGTATATATATGGCTTATTTTGGGTTTCGTATGTCTTGTGGGAGGAGCTAATTTTTTTGTTGAGGGTGCTTCGGGAGTGGCAAGAAAGTTGAATGTCCCTTCGGTTGTAATAGGGCTTACTATAGTTGCTTTCGGAACAAGTGCACCTGAGGCGGCGGTAAGTATTGATGCGGCATTAAAGGGCAGCAATGCAATAGCGTTGAATAATGTAATCGGATCGAATATATTTAATCTTCTGGCTGTTGTGGGAATTTGTGGAATAATACATGCTATGCCGGTAGATAAGGCACTTTTAAAATTTGATTATATTGTAAATATCGTTATAACAATATTGTTGCTTGGATTTGTGTTCTTTTTAAGCGGTATAGACAGAATTGCAGGAGCTATTTTCCTTCTGATTTTTATAGCATACATGGTTTATACTATAAGATCGGCATTAAAGGGAAGCAATGAGGCTAAGGATGAAAAGAAAAAGAATTTACCGATACCTTTAGCCATCGTTTATATAGTGGGGGGACTTGCTCTTGTAGTGTTTGGAGGTGACAAGGTAGTTGAGTCGGCTTCAGAGATAGCATTGATGTTCGGAATGAGTGAGACCTTGGTCGGACTTACAATAGTTGCCATAGGAACATCGCTTCCTGAGCTTGTGACAAGTATTGTAGCATCAAGTAAGGGAGAGAATGCGCTCGCCCTCGGTAATGTGGTAGGTTCAAATATATTCAATATAATATTTATTCTGGCATTCTCATCAGTACTCAATCCGATAGGTGCGGAAGTTATGGCTGTATATGATACATTCTTCTTGCTTTGTGCAAGTCTGATGGTATATATACTTGCCAAGAATGACGGTGAGATATCAAAAAAAGAAGGCCTCGCAATGGTAGCGGCCTATGTAGCGTATACTGTATATATTATTTTAAGATAAGAAAAAAGTACCGGTTGTGAGCCGGTACTTTTTTATATTTATGCCAGGAACGGGACGAGGAATAGGAATCCGCATCCTATGATTATTCCTGTTACGATAAGAACTATAGCGCAATATCCCATAATATCTCTTGCACCGAGACCTGCTATACCGAGAGCCGGGAGAGCCCAGAACGGCTGAAGCATATTTGTCCATGCATCACCCCATGCAATAGCCATGGCTGATACTGCAGGAGAAACACCCAGTGCGTTTCCTGCAGGCATTACTATCGGAGCCTGTACAGCCCACTGACCGCCACCTGAAGGTACGAAGAAGTTTACAATACCTGCTGAGAGGAAAGTAAACAAAGGGAATGTAGTCTGATTTGATATATTTACAAAGAAATCACTTATAGCACCTGCAAGTGACTGACCTGTAGGACCTGTAGCAGTCATAATGCCCATGATACCTGCATAGAACGGGAACTGTAATATAATACCTCCGGCACTCTTTGCGGCGTCTGTAATAGCGTTTACATAACTTATAGGTGTTCCGTGGAAGATGATTCCAAGTGTAAGGAAAATCAAATTTACAACATTAAGAGAGAGTGTGATACTTCCTTTGGTTTTAAATGTATACACAAAATACATTATGGCACATAATGCTGTAAGTAATGAAAGGAACGGCCAGTTTTCAAGCCATTCAGCCGGTGTTTTTGAAACAGTATTATTTTGCGGTACTTCAGTATCCAATAAAAGCTTAGGATCTACAGTAACGGTATTCTCAGGTGTCGGATGCATCTGTGCATTGACAAATGCTATAACTATAATTATAGCTATAACAATTATAAGATTCCAAGCTGAGAAGATGGTAAGCGATGTAGGAATAGATTCGGTTACCGCACCTGCTGTTTGCTTTCCTATAGCGTCACTGTATGATGCAAGCTGAAGAGGTATAGAACCTGAAAATCCTGCATGCCATATTACGAAGCCTGAGTATGCCGATGCGATAAGAAGTCTGTAGTCAACACCTTTTACTTTCTTTGCAATTTCCTTTGCAAGTATGGCACCGACTACAAGTCCGAATCCCCAGTTAAGCCAGCAGGCAATCATTGAAACAACTGTAATAAAAATAATTGCCGATGTAGGAGATTTTGGAACTTCCGCAGCCGCGTTTATAGCTCTCTTTACCGGCGGTGCGGTAGCAAGTGCCGTACCCAGAACAAGTACTAAAGCCATCTGCATTGAGAATCCGAGTAGGGACCACATACTTTCGCCCCAAGCGTATGCTATTTCAAACGGATTCATTTTGCTGACAGGCATTGCAGCGACAAAAACAATAATGGTAAGCACGATACAAAAAATAAATGCGTCCGGCAAATATTTCTGAACAATATTTACACATGCGTTTGTAAATTTCTTAAACATTTATCTGCCTCCTTTTTGCAAATTGTTTAATTATTAACATTATTATATCAATCCGATATCCTTTTTTCCAGTCTGAAAAATAACGAAAATGTATAAATATATTATATATATCACACAAAAATATTTTTATAATTAGTATTTTCTAATACTGAAGTCATCCGATATGAGATTATAAAAGACCGGAATGCCGATCTTAAAAGAGAAGAGTCCTTTAAATACGGCATCCCGGTCATGGGAATTTAAACTATACTAAAATAAATTAGAACGTTTTTAAATCATCTGCAACCTTAAGAGGTGCCTCTGTCTTTGCTATAACATCTTCCACACTTACGCCTTCAGCTACTTCTGCAAGTACAAGACCTTCATCGGTAACCTTTATTACAGCCAATTCGGTAACGATTTCGTCAACTGCATGAATAGCGGTAGCAGGGAGTGTGATATCCTTTAAAATCTTTGGAGAACCGTCTTTTGCGGTATGTGTCATAGCGACAACAACTTTCTTTGAACCTGTAACAAGATCCATAGCACCGCCCATGCCCGGAACCATCTTGCCCGGAACTATATGGCTTGCAAGATTTCCGTGAGCATCTACCTGCAGTGCACCTAAAACAGTCATATCAACATGGCCGCCTCGAATAATCATAAATGAGAATGCACTGTCAAAGTATGCGGCACCCGGAAGTACGGTAACATTTTGTCCGCCGGAATTAATTAAATGTTTATTTGCTGTTGCGCTTGAGGCCAAAGGTCCCATACCGAGAATTCCGTTCTCTGACTGAAGTGTAATTTCTATACCCTCAGGTACATAATCAGCCACCATAGTAGGAAGTCCTATACCTAAGTTTACCACGTCACCATCGTTTAAATCTCTTGCAACACGTCTTGCAATTCTCTCTTTTGACATTATGACTCACCTCCTACAAGATAATCTACAAATATTGCAGGTATTGCAACATTTTCAGGCTGGATATCGCCTACAGGAACTATAAGTTCAGCACCCGCAATAACAACATCGGCGGCGGTTGCCATAACTGTATTGAAGTTTTTGCTGGTAGCCGTAAAGTAAAGATTTCCCTTCTCATCGGCTATTGTAGCACCGATAAGTGCAAAGTCGGCTCTTAAAGGTTTTTCCAAAAGATAATCTTTACCGTCAATATTTAAAACCTGCTTACCTTCGGCAACCTCGGTGCCCACACCTGTAGGTGTAAGTACACCGCCAAGTCCTGCGCCGCCTGAACGTATTCTCTCTGCAAGTGTACCCTGAGGAGAAAGCTCAACCTCCATAGTACCGTCATGCATCTTTTGTCCTGTTATAGGATTTGTACCTATATGTGTTGCAATGACTTTTTTTACCTGATTGTTGGCAACCAGTTTACCGATACCTGTGGTAGGAGTAGCAGTATCATTACAAATAAGTGTTAAGTCCTTTACACCTTTTTCAACTAATGCATCAATAATCGGTTCGGGTGTACCGCATGCTAAAAATCCGCCTACCATGATTGTAGCGCCGTCATTGATACCTGCAATAGCATCTTTGATTGAAACTATTTTCATTTTGTCTCCCTTTCTACAACAATTGCTGTGCCCATTCCACCACCTATACACAGTGTAGCAAGGCCGCATTTAACATCTCTTTTTTGCATCTCAAAGAGTAGAGTGGTGAGTATTCTTGCACCTGATGCTCCGATAGGATGTCCAAGCGCGATTGCACCGCCGTTTACATTTGTGATTTCTCTCTTAAATCCAAGTTCGTTGCATACTGCGAGAGCCTGTGCCGCAAAAGCTTCGTTTGCCTCTATAAGCTCAAGATCGTCGGCTGTGATACCTGCTTTTTCCATTGCTTTTTTTGATGCAGGAATTACTCCAAGTCCCATTACGCTTGGGTCAACACCTCCTGAAGCATATCCCTTTATAGTAGCCATGATAGGAAGTTTAAGCTCAAGTGCCTTTTCCTTTGATGCGATAATGAACATTGCGGCACCGTCATTGATACCTGAAGCATTACCTGCAGTTACAGTACCGTCTTTTTTAAATGCCGGTTTAAGCTTTGCAAGATTTTCGATTGTAGTATTGAACTTAGGATATTCGTCTGTATCAAATACCTTAGGATCGCCTTTTCTTTGAGGGATAAGTACAGGAACTATTTCATCTTTTAATCTTCCGGTCTCTATAGCTACCTGTGCTCTTCTCTGGCTTTCAACCGAGAATACATCCTGATCTTCTCTTGTTATTCCTTTTTGTTCAGCAATATTTTCCGCTGTCACGCCCATGTGGTAGTTGTTGTAAGCATCCCAAAGACCGTCTGTAATCATCTCGTCAATCAATGTTTGATTACCCATCTTAACGCCGAATCTTGCGCCTTTAACAAGATATGGAGCGTTTGACATGCTCTCCGTACCGCCTGCAAGAATGATATCCGCATCACCGGCCTTTATAATCTGTGCTGCAAGTTCAACAGTTCTAAGACCTGAACCGCAAACCTTATTTATTGAAAATGCGGGTGTTGTATTTGGCAATCCCGCTCCGAGTATTACCTGACGAGCGATATTCTGGCCAAGTCCTGCGCCTAAAACATTTCCTATAATGGCTTCGTCGATAAGAGAAGCGTCAATGCCTGCACGTTCAATAGCTCCCTTTGCTGCGGTTATACCGAGATCAACTGCACTTACACCTGCCAATGAACCGCCGAAACTACCGATAGCTGTTCTTGCAGCACTGACGATAACTACTTCTTTCATATTTTTCACCTCACTTATTCTATAAAAGTGGACAATACCGATTGAGTAAACTTTTTTTGTATTGTCAGATATATGTATCACCTATAGCATATCACAAGTGAAATCAATTATCCACCCCTTGGTTATTCAAAATTGCTATAAAAAAAATAATATGTTTTTATATATATCTTATTTAAACAATGTGTTATAATAAACAAAAATATTGATATGTAAAAAATATTAAAGATGAGTCGTGTTTAATCTTTTGCGGATAATAAAAAGAACAGCAAAATAATTTTGCCCAATATAAATGAAAAAAATATATGTTTTGAGCATGACAATATTTTGACTTCGAAATATAGTTATGCAAAATAGATATAATAATTAGTCAAAAAAACTAATTGATTGTCGGATACATATATGTTATATTTTTATCATATGGATTAACATGTCAAACTTAATTTCTGACATGCAATATTGACAAGGAGGTGTTTTATGGGTTTTGTAAGGTTTGATACAGAAGGTGCTGTAGGTATTGTTACAATAAGCAGACCGAAGGCGCTCAATGCTTTGAACTCTGAAGTACTGGCTGAGCTTGATGCTTGCTTTGACAGTATTGACACTAATACAATCAGAGCTGTCATTCTGACAGGAGAAGGAGATAAGTCTTTTGTAGCAGGTGCCGATATAGGTGAAATGAGCAAATTAAGCCCGGCGGAGGGTGAGGCTTTCGGTAAGAAGGGAAATGATGTATTCAGAAAGATAGAGACTTTCCCTGTTCCTGTTATAGCCGCTGTAAACGGATTTGCGCTTGGAGGAGGATGTGAGATCGCTATGAGTTGTGATATTCGTATATGCTCGGATAATGCGATGTTCGGTCAACCTGAAGTAGGACTTGGAATCACACCGGGATTTGGCGGAACACAAAGACTTGCGAGAATAGTCGGCGTAGGAATGGCAAAGCAGTTGATTTATACAGCAAGAAATATAAAAGCTGATGAGGCGTTTAGAATAGGGCTTGTTAACGCTGTATATTCACCGGAGGAACTTATGCCTGCCGCAAAAAAGATGGCGAATGCCATAGCACAAAACGCTCCTATAGCAGTTCGTGCATGTAAGAAAGCTATCAATGAAGGACTTGATGCGAAGATGGATGATGCA
>CAKAQP010000132.1 GCA_916720285.1 uncultured Lachnoanaerobaculum sp.
AGCAGTACAATCCTAAGAATACAGGAAATGAAGATACATTCAAACTTGCTAAGGCTGTAGCAAGCGAAGTACCTAGTGATGACAGATTCTTCACAGTTGGCGGTGTTGACTTCGTTAGATTGTCGGCACTTGATGATGTAGACTTAAAGCAGGCTTTACAGAACAATATTATTAAGTGTGCACCTGCTACAGATCAAAGACTTGATATCTTCGTAGGTGTAGCTATGGATCCTGATGCAAAGGGCGTTTACACAACAGGTACAACAGAGAACAGAACAGACAAAGATGATAAGTTAAGCCAGGGCAAGGGCGTTCAGCTTTCAATGGATCTTCTTTGGGATCAGTTCAACGCAGGCAAGGATGCAGGAACAACAAATATCTTGGTAAACCAGAATAAGGCTGCTAAGTAATAACAAAAAAGTATTAGAAAAGGCTTTGACATCAAGGGCGGGTTGAAATTCAACCCGTCTTTTTTATGTGGGAAATGTTATTTGCCAACCATGACTTTTTGATATAAAATAATACTACAGCACTAAAACATGGAGGCTCTATGAATTACAGATTTCAATATAAGAATACAGCTTTTGAGTTGTTTAAGCTGTCTTTCTTCTTTTTATATTCTTCACTTGCGGGAATTGTAAATATTATTTTTACATTTGCGATGATTGCGCTTATAAGTTCAAGGTGGCATGAAGTAAATAATTTCCTTAGAGCAATACTCGTATTTGCCGTACTGTTCTTTGTGCTCTTTCAACCTTTTATGATGTATAACAGAGCAAGAGGGAATGTAAATACTCTTAAGGAACTGACACTTGAACTTGGTGAAAAAGGAATAACGGTAGAGGCGGAAGGAAAGCACGAGTATATTGACTGGAGCAGGATTAAAGCCGGAAAGAGATTTCCTAGAATGCTTATAATTTTTACCGACAATACAAACGGATATATTTTGACAAAGAGAATTGTAGATAAAGACTACAAAAAGATATTTGATGATATTTTGGGAAAAATAAAAGGATGAAGAGAAAACTGATATGGCTTTTAATCATTTCCGTTATGATTATTGCTACTTCATGTGTGAGAAAAAAGCCGGTTACCGAGTATGTTTTTACATATGCGGAAAATCACCCGAAAGATTATCCTACTACTCTCGGAGCATTTGAGTTTGCAAGACTTGTAGAGGAAAAGAGCAAGGGGAGAATAGTAATAGAGGTAGTATATGACGGTAAACTGGGAGATGAGCTAAGTGTTATAAAACAGCTGAAATTCGGCGGAATTGATTTTACCAGAGCCTCTATTTCACCGCTTTCGAATGATATAGAGGTTTTAAATGTTTTGCAGATGCCTTATTTATACAGGGATGAGGAGCATATGTGGAATGTACTTTACAGTGAGATAGGAGATGAGATCCTTGCACAGTTTGAAGGTTCCGGCATTGAGCCACTGTCATTTTATACTGCAGGTGCAAGAAACTTTTATAACAATGTAAGACCGATAGAAGATATATCGGATCTTTCGGGATTAAAAATAAGAGTACAGCAATCAGACCTTATGAAGGATATGATAAGAACTTTGGGAGCTGAACCTGTTGCTCAAGAGTACAGTCTGGTTTACGGATCGCTTGAAAGAGGTGTGATAGACGGTGCTGAGAATAATATTCCGTCTTATATATCAGCTATGCACTATCAATATGCAAAATATTACACAAAGGATGAGCATACCAGAGTTCCTGAAATGCAACTTTGCTCTGATGTGACATGGAGTAAACTTTCAGAAAAAGACAGGGAAATTATAAAAGAGGCTGCAATAGAGAGCAGCATTTATGAAAGAGAAATCTGGGCAAAACAGGAAAAAATATATGAGAAGGAGCTTGTCGATAAAGGCATAGAGATAAATACTTTATCAGGCGAGGAGAGAGCAAATTTCAAGAAAATCTTGGAGCCCCTTTACGAAAAATATTGTAAGGGCTATATGGATTTAATAAATAAAATAAATGAAAAGTGAGGTGGCAAATGCAAAAGTTTAATTATTATTCACCGACAAGGATTGTTTTCGGAGCAGGAACAAGTAATGATATAGGAAGTTTAATAAAAGAGTTCGGAGTAAAAAAGGTTGCAGTTATCTTTGGCGGAAACAGTGCAAAGAAAAGCGGTCTGCTTGATTTGGTAGAAGAAAAGATAAAGTCTGAAGGTATAGATGTACTCTCACTTGGAGGAGTGGTGCCAAATCCACTTTTAAGTAAGGCAAAGGAGATGACAAAGGAGGCCGTCAAGTTCGGGGCTGAGTTTGTACTGGCGATAGGCGGAGGAAGTGTAATAGATACCGCAAAGTTTGTGGCAATAGGCGTGGCAAGTCCTGACACAGATATAGAAGAGTTTTTCTTTCAAAGAAAGAAGGTGGAAAAATCTATTCCGATAGGTTCGATTTTGACTATTGCTGCGGCAGGATCTGAAACAAGCGACTCTGCAGTTCTTACAGATGATGTAACCGGAAGCCATATAAAGAAAGGGATTAACACAGACTTTAACAGATGCAGGTTTGCGATAATGGATCCGGAGCTTACATATTCTTTACCCAAGTATCAGATAGGTGCCGGTGCGACAGATATCTTTATGCATACATCTGAGAGATATTTTACAAATATTCTGGGCAATCATTTGACTGATGAGATGGCTGAGGGACTCTTTAGAGATATTATCAAATTTGGACCGAAGGCTGTTATAAATCCGACAGACTATGAAGCTATGAGTGAAGTTATGTGGTGCGGAAGTGTATCACATATAGGACTTACAGGTCTTGGATCAAAAGGTGATACTCCAAGAGACGGTGACTGGTCATGCCATCAGCTTGGAATGGCTCTTTCATCGCTTTTTGACTCCACACATGGTGCAACCCTCAGTGCGATTTGGGCTTCTTGGGCAAACTATGTAAAGGAAGAGAATATAGAGAGATTTGCAAATTTTGCAAGAAAGGTATATGGTGTAGTTGAGGCTGATGATAAAAAGGCTGCTGATATAGGAATTGAAAAGACTGTTGAATTTTTCAAATCTGTCGGAATGCCTGTAAGTTTACATGAACTTCTTAACAGAGAGGTAAGCGAGAAAGACTGTGAGGACTTGGCAATAAACTGTTCATATAAGAAAACAAGAAGTATAGGAAGTTTCAAATCACTTGACTATAATGATATGTACAATATCTATATGGCTGCGAGATAATGTAAAAAGAAGGCTTTAGGATTAGGTTCCTGGAGCTTTTTTATATTCAAATTAGGCTTTGCTATCTTTGACTCTATAATTATAATATGCTATAATTCTATTATTACTTCTTATAAATAGAAGTAATAATAGGAGGTGGCTTATGATTGTTATGTATGTAAAGTTAAAGAATATTTGTGCGTTTGATGATTTTTATGCAAATTTTTCATATCCTAAAAAGATAGTGAACAGCTCTATAGAAAGAGAGTATTTACCCGGGTTTCCAAATTTCAGATATAAGAAAGTTAATATACTTATGGGTACTAATGCAAGTGGAAAAACTTCTTTTGGTAAAATGTTGATGTATATATTCAACTTTATGAAGAGGAAGGAATTATTGAATATAACAGATAGAATATCTGATAATAAAAAAGAAAGTATTTTCTCAATCGACTATGTTTCCGACAAAAATACTTTATATTCGCTGGAAGTTATTATACCGCCTGAAGAGGAAGAATATTCTATTGATCGATGCAAAATATCGTTGAAGTGTGTAAATATTAAAAAAGGTGACAGCTATGAAAAGTGTGTTGAAAGAATAAAAATTGGAAAAGAAGTAGAGGTGTTTGAGGGAATAGAGGCTTTAGATAAAGCTTCGAAATCAAGTAGGCTTGGATGGAATTTTACATATCCTATGGATTCCAATTACTATATTCGAGACATAAAAGTTGATGACTTGGAGAATGAACTGTATTTAAAAGTTTTGAAAAATGTGTTGATGACATTAGATAATTCAATTGTCGATATAAAAAAAGTTGACAAAATTGAACATACTTATGCCATAGTGATGAATAATAAAAATCTTATAATACAGGAAGGCAAAGTACTGGATCCCAACAATATTCTTTCAAGCGGAACTAAAGCAGGAATTGAAATATCAGGTTTTATTACTGCGCTTATGGAGCATAGAAACGGATTTTATTATTGTGATGAGAAGTTTTCGTATATACACAGTGATATTGAGAAAGCTATCCTATCAGTAATGATATCAAAACTTGGAGATGGAGAACAACTTTTCTTTACAACACATAATTTGGATATTACAGATATGGATTTACCTAAGCATTCCTTTCTGTTCATGAGAAAGGAAAACATAAGTGGCAAATTTATTATTTCGTGTGAGTCGGTATCAAACAGACTAAAGAAAGCAACAGATTCTGTAAGGAATGCAGTAGATAATGATATTTTTGCAGTGGCACCAAGAATTGAGTTAATATATGATTTGGCATATGAAGATGATATAGATGATGTATTAGATGAAGATGCGGGGTGAAATCAATGAAATATGGTCAGTATCACTATTATGTGGAAGGCGAGAATGAAAGAGTTCTTGTGGAGATATTGAGTAAGTGTAAGGATGAAAAATTTAATGTTATAAGACCCGGAAAAATAGATGTATTTAATGTGGTTGAACGAGAGATAAAAAGTACTCATATGTTGAACCTAAAAGATAATACGGTAGTGGTGTTGGTATTTGATACTGATACAAAAAGTAGAGCTATTTTGGATAAAAACACTAAGTTCTTAGAGAAACATAAAAAGATAAAGGATGTTATACTTATACCACAAGTTTACAATTTAGAGGACGAGTTGATTAGAAGCTGTAATATAAAGAATATACTGCAATTGCTTGGAAGCAAGTCTAAGAAGGAGTTTAAAAGTGACTTTAATAAGGTTAATAATTTAAATGAGCATTTGATTAAAGCGGGGTTTACATTTAATAAATTGTGGAGGAAGAACACAAACGGTGTATTTGCCGGAATTACAAGTGGAATAAGTAAAATAGAAAAATAAAAAGGATTCGAGCAAAAGCTCAAGTCCTTTTTTCAGTATCTCCACTTAAGTAACCCGTACTTGGATATATATGAGTTGTGGTACCTGCTGTCTGTTGTAACATCTTTTCCGAACCATTCAGGCGGGATAAAATTATCGGCTTCTTCTACCGAGTCAAACTCCACCTCTACAAGTTTGAGACTGTCAAGATCGCCTTTGAATATATCAAGCTCCGCTATGAGATTATTTTTTAGCGGAATTTTATATCTGCTTTTTGAGATAATTATACCGTCACATTTTTTTAGTAAATGTTCAAAAGATTCTTTATTAAGCGGAAGATTATATTCGCTTCGTGACAGCAATCCGCTTCCTTTATAAGTAAGAACATAATCATCATTTTCTTTTCTTATTCTAACTACGGGATTTGTATTCAAATACCCTTGAGTCATATCTATTCTCTCATATGTATCAAGATTGCTCGGTATTTCTTTGACAAGAAACTTTCTCTCTATTTCTATATTTTCCATACTACTCCTTTATATTAAAAACTGATTCCTGTTCAAAAAGTATCTTATGGCTAAAGTATAAGCCTGTTTCTGTAGATTTTCCGGTTCATAATTAGTATACATAATTTTTTGCACTAATTAAAGAAAATATTTAAATATAACCGACATAGAAACATTGTAGACTTAAGCTATATTTGTTATAATATTCATGCCTTTAATATATAAAGTGTAAAAGAAAGGTTTTGGAGGAATTATGAATAACACATTTTTAATTGTTGCAGTTGTAGTGGTAGTTTGGGCAGTACTTTTTGCAGTTATGATGACAATGAATAAGAAAAGACAGGCTAAAGCCAATGAATTTAAGAATGAAAATGTCAATAAAGCTATTGTCCATCTATATGGAAATAATTTAAAAATTGATGGAAATGATATTTCACAGTTTAATACAAGCATGGGTGAAAATCTTGAAAAAGTTGTGGCTGTTGAAGGTGGAAAGCATAGCATTGAGGGTGTTTTTGAGACTACAACATTAGGTGCTACAGGAAAAAATATAAATATAAAGACAGAAAAATTGCAGTTTGAAGTTGAGTTACAAAGCGGAAATAGCTATGTGGTAGGAATATATGATTATTCACCTGAGGATAGAGAGCGCTATATAAAAGAATATGGCAATATGGGAGAGGATATTTTGGTAATGCCTCTAAGCCTTTACAAAGAGAGTGAACATGCAAGTGGCTGTCTGGTAGTCAGTCGCAATAAGTAATTTTAGATTTAAATTATCATGAAATAAATTTAAAACTTTTTAATCACTGTTGTATGAGATTTATCTTTATGTTATAATGGCTAATTAGATATGCCTCTTTTAGGCATTTATGAAACAAGGAGAAACTTTAATGAGTGTAGAAGTACAAAAATTAGAAAAAAATATGGCAAAGCTTACAGTCACAGTAGA
>CAKAQP010000133.1 GCA_916720285.1 uncultured Lachnoanaerobaculum sp.
CTTTAAATCTTATCGTATGAGCTTGAATAATATATGGTCTTTGATGCGATCTTATAAACGCCACAGCTGCTGATGTTTTCATATAAACTTCTTCTACATTCTGGCCGTCTACATGCACTCCTTCTATGCCATAAACAGAAGCAAGTTTAACATAATCATTCACTGCAGATGTTACTCTTGTATTTGTTGTAATGGCCAAGCCATTATCCTCTAGTAAGAACAGCACCGGGAGCCCCCAAATCGAAGCTAAGTTCAAGCTTTCATGAAGTACTCCTTCATTAGCAGATCCATCTCCAAAAAACACACAGGAAATCCTATTGTTTTTTAACATTTTGGACGCGAAGGCAGCTCCACAGCCAACAGGAATTCCGGAGCCTACAATCCCTGTGGATGTAATCAGCCCAACAGATGCATCATGAATATGCATTGATCCTCCTTTTCCTTTATTTGTTCCTGTTGCCTTACCAAACATCTCAGACATGATTTTTTTAGGATCTACCCCCTTGGCCAAAGCATGACCATGAGGACGATGATTACTAATAATATAATCGTCTTGATTCAAAGCCGAGCATACGCCTACTGCAACAGCCTCTTCGCCATTGTAGCAGTGGACCCCGCCATAGATATACTTCTGATCTTTATATTCTGATGCCAGATTCTCAAATTCACGAATAAGCATCATTCTATGAAGCATATTTTTCTTCATAAGATTATCCAGCATATTTATCCTCCAAACCTTATTGCGCTTCTACTAAAGTAAATTGCTTAAGAAGCTGATTTATGTCATTGATACAATTAAACATTAACGTATCAATGATGGAAAGTCCCGGTACAAAATCATTCTGAAACTGCCCATATTTCAAATCAGACATTTTAAGAAATAAAAGTTTTAATCCGAATTGATCAAATGATGCCTTATCATACAATTCAGTCCCTCCAATAGCATTATAATATGTATCAGAATGAAGAAGTTTATTAATATGAATTACTTTCTCTTGGCCTTTCAAAGTATTGTCTTTTTCTAATTCTGAAGACAAGATAATTTCTGTATTTAAGCCAAGATACTCTTTCACGCATAGTATGGAATTATAATTCAATTCAGCAATTGTCTTAGAAGACATAATAAGATTCGATAGAAGAGGAAATATTGTTTCGAAAAATGGAGCTTTTTTATATGCCGCCTCCAATGTTTTTAATACTTTTTCTCTCTGCTTCATATTATGAGTAATATCTATTTCATTTATGTTTTTAAAAGAAGATGCTTGTTCTAAGGGCAACGTTATTAAATGACTTTTGCCATTTAGTAAGATATTATTTCTGTTAATCCATCCCCCTTTTATATATGCAACATCGTCATAAACCACATACTTATCTACAGCACTAAGTAACTGCCAATATCCTAAATATGGGAAAAAATAAGGCTGCATTATTCCAACTTTCATTTCCTTACTCCTCCGATGTCTTCTGATCCAAAATAATATCACATATTCTATCTACATCTTGAATGGCTAAATCAGCATATAAAGGCAAAGTTAATACTCTTAAAGCAATATGTTGAGCAATAGGAGTCTTTTCCACTCCTGCTGTAGGATAATTCTTATAACAATCAAATGAATTTGTTAATGGAAAGAAGTATTTTCGCGCTGTTATTCCTTGATCCAATAACTTCGAAAACACCTCATTTCTTGTATATTTATAGTCATCAAAAACCACCGGAAAATATGCATAGTTAGATTCTGTGTCCTTCTGAGGTTCCAGAAGTTTTATTCCTTCTACATTGCCAAGTCTTTTTCGATAATGTTCCACAACAGCTTTTCTACGGCGAATTTCTTCTGCCAGGTGCCTCAAATTACATAAGCCCATAGCAGCCTGAAACTCACTCATTTTAGCATTTCCACCTATATAAGACACCTCTTCTTCATTTCTGATTCCAAAATTTTTATTATCATATAAAAACTGTGTCCAAGCATCGTTGTTAAAACACACCGCTCCGCCTTCTATAGTATTGAAAACTTTCGTCGCATGAAAGCTAAAAATGGATGCATCACCAAAACAGGCAGAACTCATTCCCTTATATTTGACTGCAAAAGCGTGCGCTGCATCATAAACGACTTTCAATCCATATCGATGTCCAATTCGTTCAATCTCTTCAACATCGCACATATTCCCATAGACATGGACAGGAATAATAGCAGCTGTTTTATCGGTAATCAACTCCTCTATTTTAGATGTGTCTATAGTATAATTATCAGGTCTAATATCACAAAACACAGGCACTAAACCATTTCTTACTATAGCATGTGTAGTCGACACAAAAGTAAATGGGGTGGTTATCACTTCACTGCCTTTCGGTAGTTTGCAGGCTGCAATGGCATTTTCCAGAGCTAAATGTCCATTTGTATATAACATGACATGCTTCATTTCTAAAAAAGATTCTAATTGTCGTTCCAATTCTTGATGCTTTACCCCCATATTGGTAAGCCAATGTGAATCCCATAAATCTCGAATTTCGTTCATGTACTCCTCAAAATCAGGCATAGAGGATTTTGTCACAAAAATTTTAGGCATAATCAACCTTTCTTTAACTGTAGTTTTAATAAGTTCTCTCGAACATTTCGTAAGCAATAACCGATCTTGGTAAACTTTAATCTAGCAATTATTTTTTCTTTTAAGCTTAATTCTTTTTGAGCAATCAGAAAATACTCTTTATCAAGTATTTCTTTAGATCCCGAAAAATATTGGTATATATACAAGGATGCTATGTGCTTAATATACTCCCAACATTCTCCATGAGTATACTCATTAAAAGCAATAAGACCTTCAGCATTGGTTTTCGCTTTTCTAAGTGCATATTCTCTCTGTCGATTTAAAGATGTAGCACTGCCCGAAGAAAACATCCTATAACACGACATTGCATCATCAATATAATAGTAATTTCCCAGATAAGCAAACCATAGTATCATTGGTAAATCCCCTACGTAAAACTTATCCCAGAATGGAGGGCGATTAATAAAAATATCTTTTCTCACAAAAAAACTACTTGTCTGAAATGGCCATTTGTTTTTTATAAAATACTCATAGAAAATGTCTTTGCTTTGTATAACACCGCTTATATGATTTTTCCATCTGTGTTCTAAGTTTAATTCATTTTCATTTTCGTCAATACACTTGGTTTGATGAACAGACATTGAACAATCTTGATGGATTTCCATAGCATCATATTGTTTTTGAAGTTTTTGTTCATCACACCAATAATCATCCCCTTCTACAATACATATATATTTACCCGTTGCTAAGGAGATAAGCGGTTCATCAGGATGTGTTTTCCCTTTTCTAAACTGATTTTCCGACTGCAAAACTGTCTTTATATTGGAATACCTTGAACTATATTCACGAATTATATCTTGAGTGCCATCATTGGATGCATCGTCATGAATAAGTATTTCAAATTTAAAATTTGTGTGTTGAGCTACAATACTATCAAGACATTTTTTTATGTATTTCGAATGATTGTACGCAATCAGCAAAACACTAACTTCAAACATTTTATACTTCCTTTCTTCGTGAAAACAATCCATGAATCAATTTCCGTGCAAGAATAAATTGCTCATTTCTTGTCACAATCGAAATGATGATATAAGAAAATATTCCAATGACAATTTTATAAGCTAACATTAATAGTGGACTCAAGTCTAAGAATGAAAATACATAAACTATCAGCATCATAAAGACTGTATTAAGAAAAATGGGAAATAAATCTTTTGCTTGTTGAAATGAATCATAACAAATCAAATTTTTATTCGGAAGTGCATTCACATACCAGCCTATAGGTGAAATTAACAAAGTACAAACCGCAACGGCAAGGGGAGAATCATATAGAATAATCATTAAAATCACTAAGGCAATACTGTAGGATTTTTTTATTAATTCTAATTTCAAAAATAAATCACTTCTTCCTAAGGCATTGAGAGTCTGCAGATTACAAATATGTATCGGGTATAATGCAAATACTCCACAAAATATTTGTAAATATGGCACACAACTAAGCCACTTCTCCGTCAATAAAATGATAACCACTTCCCTTGCGCATAATGCCAATCCTCCCATTAAAGGAAATACTAAAAAAGAAGTAAATAACATACTATGCCTCATAATATTCTTTGCTTCTTTTCTATCATCTTGAGCTTTGGCTATAGACGGTAAAAGTACACCGGTCATAGTTCCCTCAATTATTGATATTCCATAATTCGGAAACTGCATCCCCCTGGAGTAATATCCTAAGGATTCAGTGGTATATTTATAGCCTATAATCATACTATTTAATTGTTCTGATAAGGTATTGAGCAGGCCGGAGAGAATTAATTTCCAGCCAAATGATAAAAAGATTTTTATTCTTTTTATTTCAATCCGATAGTATATTTTTATAAATACAGTAATTCTCATTACCACACAACATACGGTTACATTAATCAAGTACTGAAAAACCAAAGCCCAAAGACCATAGCCATGCATAGCCATAAGAATTCCTACTATGCCGGAAGCAATAGCGCCTGATAAATTACTGTAAAAAATACATTTAAAATCCAGCTCTTTAGTAACTTTAGCAAGTTGCACCGAATTGATTGCTCCAGGAAAAAGAACTAAGGCTATTACCCTGAGTGTCCATTTGAGTTCAGGAGAATGGTATAATTTTGCTATGATTCCTGATAATCCAAAAATCACACAATATACCAATATAGAGAAAAGAAGCGAAACCCACAAAACAGAAGAATAATCAACCTCTTCTATATCTTTTCTTTGAACAAGCGCAGTACTAAAACCCGTCTGAATTAAAACATTAGAAATAGTAATAAATACCATCATAATATTTAATGCTCCATAATCGGATGGAGAGAGTAGGCGAGCCAAAATAATTTGGACAACAAATTGTGTTCCAAATACTCCTACACGTTCAAAGAACTTCCAAAGCGTTCCTCTTAACAGTTTCTTTTTATCCATTAATAAACTACCCCTACCCTACTTTTCCATGTTTCAATAGCCTAACCCTATACTCTTCCGTATGTATTTGAATCATGTCTGTCACTTTAATAACAACTGTCATAAGAATAAAGGTCATTACAAAGGATGATCTGAAAAAACCTACATTTGGAAGTGATGTCGCTAAAAAAAATGCAATCAAAATATGCATATCCTTACTAAATGATGCATATGTTTTGGCTATCCAATTAAATATTATACCATATAGTAATGGAAATAATAAAACGCCAAACGTCCCAAATTGCATATATCCCTCAGAAAACATACCGTTATTGGGTGAAGCATTGCTTAAACCAAAATATTTAGTTCCTATTAAAGACATAGCACTCTCATGATAAACATGCGGTAATATTTTTTTTAATAAAATCACCTCATCCGTCAATAATAGCTTAGGATTGGTTTTAAAAAAATCATAGTAAATCGTATTAAGCCAGGTGGGATCATACATCATCCTTCGAACAACTACATAATATAAAGTTGTCTTTCCCCCAATTTTCCATTGAAATAAACACAACAGCAATCCCAAAAATAAACCAATAATCATGAAAAAACTAAACCTTGATTTAAGTTTTCCTAGCAAAAAAATCGCTAAAGTTGCAGGAATAAATAGTAGCTGCGTTTTCATAAAATACATTGAGTATAAAGACACTATTGCCAATAAAGATATTACTATACCCAAAGCTCTTTTTTGCTTAAGTGATATCAATAAATATACCGGAGCAAGATATGTAACCAAGTTGGTTAATATAGCAGCAAACCTACCAAAAGGAGTAGTTGCTGTAGAACCAACCAGTTCAATCATAAACTGTCGTTTATCATAATTTTCTCCACCAATTAAAATCAAGGAATAATCAAGACCGGTTAAGACTATTTTGTATAATATAAATATTGAACAAACAATTAGACAAAATGAAGCCAATTTATGTTCATCTCCAAGAATGCTTTTTGTCGTATCATGGACTTTTTTTAGGGCAAAACTCACATCGCGCCTATTGCTCCAAGCAGACAATACCAAAATAATTTCTATAATAAAAAAATTGGATAATAGAAAAAAAGAAAAATCGGCATTAGTCAATGCAGAAACAGCATTTAAAGGCATTAAGTATATTGCGTATAGCATTGACAAAATATAATCCTTTAAAACAGATTCTCTTTTTAAGAATAAAAATAGCAGAGATTCCACAATGAAAAAGAAAAGAGAAAATATATCCTTCAGTCCATTATAATTAATATCATAGTGTGGATGAAGTAAATCATATCCTAAAGTGTATAATATATTTTTAGTGGTATAAACATAGATAAATCTGGACAACAACAATAGACAGAGCAAAGTTAATTTTAGAATTAAATTTCCTCTATCTATTTTAAACTTCAACATAAGAACACCTTTTGATTCTTTCCTCAATTTGATTGACTAAGCAATCATCATTGCTTTGAATTGTATG
>CAKAQP010000134.1 GCA_916720285.1 uncultured Lachnoanaerobaculum sp.
ATAGAAGGGGAAATATGCGACTTATTGATACAAAAGATGCCGTAGGGCATATGCTCTGTCATGATATAACACAGATTATAAAAGGAGAAAAGAAAGGTCCTGTATTCAGAAAGGGACATATTATAAGAGAAGAAGATGTGGAGGTATTACTTTCAGTAGGCAAGGATCATATCTATATTTGGGAAGTAAATGAAAATATGCTGCATGAAAATGATGCGGCACTGATGCTTTATGATATGTGTAAGAATGAACATCTTACAAGGGATCCGGATATAAAAGAGGGTAAGGTGGAGCTCATTGCAGAATGTGACGGACTATTAAAGATAGATAAGGAAAGAATCAACAAACTCAATTCACTTGGTGAGATGATGATTGCGAGTATACATGATAACTTCCCTGTGAAAGCCGGTCAACATCTTGCAGGTATGAGAGTCATACCGCTTATTATAGAAAAAGAAAAAATGGAAAAGGCAAAGGAAGTTGTGGGAGATAAGCCTCTCTTTGAACTTTTACCATATAAAAAAATGAAAGTCGGAATAGTAACTACAGGTAATGAAGTTTACTACGGAAGAATAAAGGATACCTTTACACCGGTGGTAATAAATAAGATAAAAGAATATGGTGCCGAAGTTATAGCACATGAGATAAGCAGTGATGATGTGGAAATGGAAATAGAGTGCATTAAAAAGGTCATGGCTGCAGGAGTGGATATTGTTCTTTGTACAGGCGGAATGAGCGTGGATCCTGACGATAAGACACCTTATGCTATAGGACAGAATGCAAGCAGGGTTATTACTTACGGTGCACCTGTACTTCCGGGTGCCATGTTTATGCTGGCTTACGGCGGTGAAAATGAAAATATTACATTTATGGGGCTCCCCGGCTGTGTAATGTATGAGAAGAAAACCATATTTGATATTGTCTTACCAAGAATTATGGCAGGGGAAAAGGTGGAAAAGTCTGATATTGACTGTTTGGGAGTAGGCGGATATTGCATGCATTGTCCGGTATGCATATTCCCGAATTGTTCATTCGGTGTATCATAAATTTTTTAAGGAGCGATGATATGGACAAGGAATTATACAAAATAATAGATGAGTCAAAGAAAAAAGGATTAAGAACATTTGTATTTACATCATTAGGTGATAAAGATTATGGCAGCAAGGCTGTGATAAGAGAGGGAGAGCTTGTATGGATAAGTAAGGATACAAGCTTTTTCAAGGAAAATCTTGAACAGATAAAGGAAATAAATAAATCCGGTATGGTAGAGATAGCCGGTAACAGAGTATATGTAGAGCATATATGTAATACAAGCAAGATTGTAATCTGCGGTGCAGGTCACACAAGTATTGCTATGATTAAGATAGGTCAGATGCTTGGCTTTGAGATGGTAGTTGTGGAGGATAGAGAAGAATTTGCAGCCAAAGCAAAGAATGCAGGTGCAGACAGAGTTTGTTGTGAGGATTTTTCATCAGCACTTGCAAAATTTGAATCCGACTATGATACATATTTTGTAGTGGTGACAAGAGGACATCAGTGGGATAAAGAATGTATAAGAGAAATCCTTAAGAAACCATATGCCTATGTAGGACTTATGGGTGCAAAGAGAAGAGTCGGCTTTGTACTTGATGCCATCAGAAGCGAGGGCTATGATGAAAAGAAGATAGATGAAATCTATAGTCCGATAGGACTTGATATAAATTCAGAGACTCCTGTAGAGATAGCTATTTCAATTTTTGCCGAGATAATATCTGTAAAAAATGCAAAGAATAAGAATGTCGGCTATATAGACGGAATGCTTGAGAAAATAGAGGGCAGTGCTGAAAGAATGGTCATGGCCACTATAGTAGGAAAAAAAGGTTCTGCGCCAAGAGGTGTCGGGGCAAAGGCATTGTTTTTAAAAGACGGCAGCTTTGTCGGAACTATCGGCGGAGGAAAGGCCGAACATGACATTATGGTCAAGGTAGAAGATATACTTAAGAAAGATGATGATATGCAACCATATTTATTAAATGTTGATCTTACAGATGATGAAGCGAGCATTGAAGGTATGGTTTGCGGCGGAAGAATAGAAGTACTTCTTGAACTTGTTTAAGATTAAATATGAGAGATTGTTACAATAGAAAAATTGACTATATGAGAATCTCCGTTACCAACAGATGCAATTTCAGATGCACATACTGTATGCCTGAAACAAAAAAAGTGGAAGAGGCTCTAAGCCTGGATGAAATATATGAAGTGGCATTTGCGGCAAGCGAATGCGGTATTACAAAGTATAAGATTACAGGTGGTGAGCCTCTTATAAGAGACGGTATAGTTGATTTTATAAAAAAGCTTCACAAGCTTGAAAATATAAAAGATATTACAATGACAACAAACGGTTTTTACCTTGAAAAACTCGCTAAAGATTTAAAGAAAGCGGGACTTTCAAGTGTAAATATAAGTCTGGATACTCTTAATAGAGAGAAATTTAAACAAATTACCGGTGTTGATGCATTAAATGATGTACTTTCAGGTATAAAAGAAGCTATAAATGCAGGAATAAGTACGAAGATAAATACAGTAATACAAAAGGGTGTAAATGATGATGAGATCTTTGATATTATAGAGCTTGCAAGGAATGACAAATTAAATATAAGATTTATAGAGATGATGCCAATAGGGCATGGCAAGGAATCAATCGGGATGAGCAATATCGAGATCCTTGAAAGAATAAAAGAAAGATACAATGTCGCCGAGGATAACAAAAAGCACGGCAACGGTCCTGCAAAGTATATAAAGCTTGAAGGATTTAACGGTTCTATAGGCTTTATCAGTGCAATTCATGGAAAATTTTGCGACAATTGTAACAGAATCAGATTTACATCTACAGGAAAACTAAAACCATGTCTTTGTTATGAATCAAATATTGATGTAAAGGATATTTTAAAAAATACTGAAATCGGATTTGAAAAAAAGCACAATATATTAAAAGAAAAAATCAGAGAATGTATAGCAGGTAAGCCCGAGGCACATGCTTTTGAAGACTTGTCAAAGATCAGCGAAATGAAAGATATGGTAGAAATAGGTGGGTAATGAACAATATAGAAGTTTTAGCGGTATGTATCAGTGAGAAAAAAGGCACTGAGAAAACAGAAGTAGAAAAAATCGTATTAAAAGAAGACTGGGGCATCGAGGGAGATGCACATGCGGGCAAATGGCATAGACAGGTAAGTTTATTGGCATTTGAAAAAATAGATGCTTTCAGAAAAAAAGGTGCAGAAGTAGATTTCGGAGCATTCGGTGAGAATATAATTGTGGGTGGCGTAGACCTTAGAAGTCTGCCTGTGGGAACTGTCCTTGAAATAGGAGAGGCAAAACTAAAAGTTACACAGATAGGCAAGGAATGTCACAGCCACTGCAATATATATAAAAAAATGGGAGACTGTATTATGCCAAGAGAAGGCATATTTGCAGAAGTATTAAAAGGGGGAGTTGTACAAAAAGGAGAGAAAATAAAAGTTATTGAAAAAGAAGAAGGTCCGTATAGAGTCGGCATAGTTACAGTGTCCGACAGGGCTTCAAAAGGTGAATATGAGGATAAATCAGGTCCTATGATAAAGGAGCTGGTGGAAGCTGCCGGAATGGAAGTTATAGATTATGTAATAGTTCCGGATGAAAAGGGGCAAATAGCCAAAAAGCTGTTGTATTTCAGTGATCAAAGACAGGCGGATCTGGTATTTACCACAGGCGGAACAGGATTTTCAAAAAGAGATGTTACACCTGAAGCAACCAAGCAGGTTGTGGAAAGAGAAGTTCCGGGTATAGGAGAGGCGCTTAGAGCCTATTCTCTTACTATTACACCAAAGGCTATGCTAAGCCGTCAAACTGCCGGAATAAGAGGAAACACTCTGATAATAAATTTACCGGGAAGTCCGAAAGCCTGCAAAGAGAACATTGATTATATAATGACACCGCTAAAGCACGGACTTGGAATATTAAGCGGTAGAGAGACAAATTAAAGATAAAAGGGAGAAAATATGAGATTAAAAAACATTTGTAAAGTTTTGGGCGTGGTAGCCGCATTGACATTAGTAGGATGTGGCGGAGCTAAGCAGGCCACAGAAACAACAGTAGCTGAAACTACAACAGCAGCTGCAGAAACAACAAAAGAGGAAACAACAAGTGCTGAAGAAACAAAGGCAGAGAATACAAAAGATGCATCAGCAATAAATGTATTCGCGGCAGCATCACTTAAGGGAGCAATGGAAGAGATTATCTTAGAGTACAATAAGGCTAATCCTGATGTAAAGATTGCTTTAAATACAGATTCATCAGGTAAACTTCAGACTCAGATTGAGGAAGGATTTGCATGTGATATCTTCTTTAGTGCAGGAAAGAAGCAGATGGAGAAGTTAAAAGAAGGTGGATTTATCAAAGAAGGAACAGATGTGGATCTGCTTCACAATAAGCTTTGTATAGTAGCTCCTAAGGGTTCAGACACAAAGGTTACAGGTATTGCAAATATAAAGGATGCCAAGTCAATATCAATCGGTGAGTCAAGTGTTCCTGCCGGTTCATATGCCAGAGAGGCACTTTCAAAGGCATATCCGGACCTTGGTATAAGCAAGGAAAGCACCGGTGCCGAGCTTCAGGACAAGCTTGGACTTGAAGTAATTGAAAACTCAAACGTTACAAAGACACTTTTATCTGTTGTAGAGGGATTTGGTGAAGTAGGATTTGTATATGTTACAGATACTTATGGAAAAGATGATGTCCAGATTATTGAAAAAGTAGACGAGAGTCTCAGCGGAAAAATCACATATCCTATAGCAAGAGTAAACAATGACGAGGCTGATGAGAAGATAAGTGCGGAAGCTGACAAGTTCTATGATTACTTGAAGTCAGATGATGCAAAGAAGGTATTTGAAAAATATTTATATGAGTAATGTTTTAGCACATTTAGACTGGAGCCCTTTTTTTATAACACTAAAAATAGGGCTTCTTTCTACAATAATATGTTTTTTTCTGGGTGTGGGGCTTGCATATGTGAGTCTATATATGAATAAAAGGATAATGGCGGTATTTGACAGCATACTTACATTGCCAATGGTACTTCCGCCCACTGTAGTGGGATTTTTTCTGCTTCTTATATTTAGTCGAAGAAGACCGGTAGGTATTTTTTTATACAATAATTTTCAGATAAAGATAGTGCAAAGTTTTATAGGTTGCGTACTGGCGGCATTTATTATAGCTTTTCCGCTAATGTACAAGAATGCCAAGTCGGCCTTTTTACAACTGGATAAGAATCTTATATATGCAGGCAGAACTTTGGGGCTGTCGGAGTTTCAGATTTTCTTTAAAGTGGTATGTCCCATAACGTCACCGTCACTTTTTTCAGGTGCAATTTTAAGCTTTGCAAGAGCGATAGGAGAGTATGGTGCGACATCCATGCTTGCCGGTAATATATCGGGAAAAACCGCCACAATATCACAGCAGATAGCTTATCTTGTACAAAATCAGAGCTATCTTGAAGCCGGAATATGGGTAGGTATTGTGCTGTTTATCGCCTTTTTAATAATGCTTTTGATGGAGTATATACAGAGATAGTATGCTTGAATTAAATATAAAAAAGAAACTTAATAATTTTACTTTAGATATAGAATGTAAGCTTGAAAGCAACAGAATAGGAATACTTGGCGGCTCGGGAGCCGGAAAAAGTATGATTTTAAAAATGCTTGCCGGTATTGAAAAGCCTGATAAAGGCTATATAAAACTTGATGATAAGATACTTTTTGATTCGGATAAAAAAATAGATATAAAACCTAAGGACAGAAATATAGGATATTGCTTTCAAAACTATGCACTTTTTCCAAATCTTACAGTATATGAAAATATAGTTATAGGTCTTGGTAAGCCTGAGAGAGCTGATGTAGACAAGTTTCTTGAGAAGTTTGAACTCACAAAGATAAAGGATTCAAAACCGGGTAAGATAAGCGGAGGTCAGGCGGCAAGGGTTGCAATGGCAAGGATACTTATCAGAAAGCCGAAAGCATTATTGTTTGATGAGGCATTTTCCGCACTTGATATTTATCTTAGAGATCATATACAGGAAGAAATAGCTGAGATTCTAAAAGACTTTGAAGGCAGTGCAATATTCGTTTCACACTCAAGAGATGAGGTATACAGGCTTTGTGACAGTACTATGGTAATTGATGCGGGTAAAATTTCAAATCTTGGAAATACAAAGAAAATATTTAAATACCCTGAGACAAAAGTAACGGCAATACTTACAGGGTGTAAAAATATTTCCGATATAAGATATATTTCAGATAATACTATAGAGGCTATAGATTGGGGAATAAAATTTTACTTTTCAAAAGAGCTGCCAAAGGATATAAATGCCATAGGCATCAGAGCTCATGAGTTCGTGCCTGTATGGGA
>CAKAQP010000135.1 GCA_916720285.1 uncultured Lachnoanaerobaculum sp.
TAAAACGGTACAATACAGTATAAGCAGTGAAAAGATTAAGAGTGATAAGAAAATAGTCTTTTTAACAGATTTACATAATAACAGTTTCGGAAAAAACAATGAAAAGCTTTTTGCGGCTATAGATGATATATCACCTGATTTGGTACTTATAGGCGGTGATATGATAACTGTAAAGAGTAGACTCGGTATAGAAAATGTCCTGCCTCTTTTAAAAAGGCTTTCAAGTAAGTATAAATGTATATATGCCAATGGAAATCATGAGCAAAGACTGAGTGAGAATAAATTCGGATTAAATTACAGGCAGTATAAGCAGATAATGGAGGATATGGGAATAGTATATCTTTCAAATAAAAGCTATGATTTGGATGATAATATATGCGTTCACGGATTGGACCTTGAGAAAAAATATTATTTGAGAAGATTTAAAAAGCCTCTGGACCCCGGTTATATAAATAAGCGCATAAGTATAGATGAATCAAAGTTTAATATATTATTGGCACATTCACCTCTGTTTGTAAAAGACTATGCAGACAGTCATGTGGATTTGGCACTTGCAGGACATTTTCATGGGGGAACGATAAGGCTTCCCGGCGGTATAGGCGTAATGACACCACAGTTTCATTTCTTTAACAGATTGGTTGTAGGAATGAAAAAAGTTGGAAATATGGTTCAAATAATCGGAGCGGGACTTGGAACTCACAGTATAAATATCAGATTGAATGATATGTCGGAGCTGATCGTGATTAATCTTAAATGTCGCAATAAATCTTAAAATTTGGTACAATAGTAAGGTTGAGTGATATCTATATATGAGAGGTGAGTATGGAGATTTCATACAAATTGGAGAGGTTTGAAGGACCGCTTGATTTACTTTTATATCTTATAGAAAGGGATAGAATAGATATATATGATATTCCGATTGTGAGTATTACCGAGCAGTATTTAAACTATATGAACGAGCTGGAAACCGATGACCTTGATTTGATGAGTGAATTTATTGTAATGGCGACCACACTTCTTGATATAAAGGCAAAGATGCTTTTACCGCTTGAAGAAGATGAGGAAACAAAAGAAATCATAGATCCGAGAGCTGAGCTTGTGGCGAGGTTGCTTGAATATAAAAAATATAAGATGATGGCAAATGAGCTTGCCGGAAGATATTTTGACGCCGGTAAAATACTTTTTAAGGAGCCGAGTATACCTGCCGAGGTGGAAGAGTACAAGGAGCCTGTAAACTTGGATGAGCTTTTCGGTGGTTTAAATCTACACAAGTTAAAAGAAGTATTTGACCGTGTAATGAAGCAAAAGGAAAATAGGATAGATAAGGTAAGAAGTAATTTCGGTACTATAAAAAAGGAACCTGTATCTTTGGAAACCAAGATAACAGAGGTTATGGCATATGCCAGAAAGCACAGAAAATTTACTTTCAGATCTTTACTTGAAAGTCAGGTAACCAAGCTTGAAGTTGTGGTTACATTTTTAAGTGTACTGGAGCTTATGAAAATAGGTAAAATAGCTCTTTTACAGGAGGAGACTTTCGGAGAAATGCAAATAGAAACTTTGGAGGAAGAAGGAAAGGAGGAGACGCTGGATCTTAGCGATATATTAGATGGCTAAATTAAGTAAAACAGAAGCGGCGATTGAGGCAATACTTTTTGCTTTGGGAACATCTGTAGAAATAAGGCAATTATGTGCCGCTCTTGATATGAAAGAGAATGAAGTGATTCAAAATCTCGAATCCTTAAAAGCAAAGTATAATAATGATAACAGAGGAATACAGATAATTGATTTGGGGGATTGTGTTCAGATGTGTACAAAGACAGAGTACTATGAACAACTCATAAAGGTATGTAAGACACCTAAAAAGCAGGTACTTACCGATGCCTTGCTTGAGACATTATCAATTATTGCCTACAAGCAGCCTATTACAAAGGCTGAAATAGAGCGCATAAGAGGCGTATCATCGGACCATGTGGTTAGTAGGCTGGTAGAGTTCGGACTTGTTTATGAAGCCGGAAAACTGGATGCTCCCGGAAGACCTTCACAGTTTGCAACTACCGAAGAATTCCTAAGAAGATTTGGAGTGGAGTCAAAAGAATCATTGCCAAGACTCAATTCGGATCTTGAAGCTGAGATAGTGCATGAGGTGGAGGAAGAGACCGGATGGAAGTTTGGATTTGAAAGTGAAGTAAACGGAGTAGGTGAAGATAATTAATATGAAGATAAAGATAAAATATTTCAGTGAAGAGATTGAAAAATTAAAATTTATAGACGGAAAAAGTGACTGGATAGATTTAAGAGCCGCTGAAAGAGTTGAACTGAAGTCGGGAGAATACAAGCTTATAAGGCTTGGAGTGGGAATGGAATTGCCGCTTGGATATGAAGCATTGGTGGTACCGAGAAGTTCCACTTTCAAAAACTTCGGAATCTTACAGACAAATTCTATGGGAGTAATTGATGAGTCATATTGCGGTGACAATGATGAATGGAGATTCCCGGCATTGGCAATGAGAGATACAGTTATAGAAGTAAATGACAGGATATGCCAGTTCAGAATTATCAAGCATCAGGATGCATTTGAATTTGAAGAAGTAAATAAATTGGATGGAGTAGACAGAGGTGGCTTTGGCAGTACAGGGAAAAATTAAAAAGATATTTGTATTAGGCGTATTAGCTCTTGTTTTACTAAGCGGTTGCGGTGCAAATGAAAAGAAATACTTTGAAAGCGGCAAGGCCTTACTTGAAGAAGGAAAATATGCAGAAGCGGTGGAAGCCTTTGATAAGGCAATAGTTGTGCATGGAAGTAAGAATATCAGAGGACTTGAAATAGATATACTCAGATACAGAGCGGAAGCCGAGTACAAAGCGGGTGATTACAAGGCAGCAGAACATACATACAGACTTCTTATATCTGCGGATGAAGAAAGAGTAGAATACTTGGATATGCTGGCTATCATATATACGAAGCTCAGCAATATAGATATGGATATAGATATAGCAGATGCTACGGCAATGTATGATAAGGCTGAGAGTCTGGATGACAGAAGTGAACTTCATATAAATGCCGGTATCAGTATAGTGCAGTATTATGAGGATATGTATGATAAGAGTTCGGATTCATCATATCTTGATAAGGCCGAGGAGTTTCTTGAAAATCAGTTAAATGAAACCAATAGAAAAAATGCAAAGGTGTTGGCAGTATATGCAAAGCATATGTCAAAGAGAGAAGATTACGAAAAGGCACTTGAAGCCGTTGAAGAGGGCATGGCACTTTTGGAAAATAAAACTTTAAGTGCACATGATGATGAGACATTAAAGTCTTTGATGTTTTCAAAGGGCTCATGTTATGAATATATGAGTGACTATAATAAGGCTTTGGAATGCTTCAATGCATATATTGAAAAATACGGTGAGGACGAAGCGGTCTCTCATGAAGTGGCTTTTTTAAAGTCAAGAATCAGATAGGTAGTATATGAGTACATATGAAACAAAAGAAATAGTGGAAAAGGTTATCCTGCTGGGAGTTGATGTGGGTGATGACACCAAGGAATCAATGAAAGAGCTGGCTGAGCTTGTGGATACTGCAGGTGCAACAGTGCTGGACAGTATTATACAATCCAGAGAAAGGATGCATCCGGGTACCTACATAGGTAAGGGCAAGATAGAGGAAGTTAAAGACAGAGTTATAGAACTTGGAGCTACCGGAGTGGTATGCGATGACGAGCTCACACCTGCGCAACTTAGAAATCTTGAGGATCTTTTGGACACCAAGGTAATGGACAGAACAATGGTCATCCTTGACATATTTGCAAAGAGAGCAACAACAAGTGAAGGAAAGATTCAGGTAGAATTGGCACAGTTAAAATTTTCTTCTGCAAGACTGGTAGGACTTAGAAGCAGTCTCTCAAGACTTGGTGGCGGTATCGGTACCAGAGGTCCGGGAGAGAAAAAGCTTGAGATGGACAGAAGACTTATTCATGAGAGAATTTCTCAGTTGAAAGCGGAACTCAAAAAGGTTGAAAATCACAGAGAGTTGATAAGAAAATCCAGAGATGAAAACCTTGCCTTTAATGTGGCAATAGTGGGATATACCAATGCCGGAAAATCCACTTTGCTTAATAAGCTTACAGATGCAAATATCTTGGCGGAGGACAAGCTCTTTGCAACTCTTGATCCTACAACAAGAAAGTTAAAACTTGGAAGCGGACAGGAAATACTGGTAACAGATACTGTAGGTTTTATAAGAAAACTTCCGCATCACCTTATAGAAGCATTTAAATCCACTCTGGAAGAGGCAAAATATGCAAATCTCCTGATACATATGGTGGATGCTTCAAATGAAGAGGCATCATCACAGATGCTGGTGGTATACGATACACTAAAGAGTCTTGATGTAGTTGATAAGGACATAATTACAGTATTTAATAAGACAGATCTGATGGAAGAGAATATGGAGCTTCCAAGAGATTTCCACGCAGATAAAGTTTTAAAGATGTCGGCAAAGACCGGAGAGGGTATAGAGGATTTAAAAAAGACTATTGAAGATATTTTACAAAATCAAAGAGTTTATCTTGAGCATGTATTCCCTTATAAGGATGCCGGTAAAATAGCAATTGTCAGAAAATTCGGTGAAATCCTCAGTGAAGAATATATTGATGAAGGAATCAGTATAAAGGCATATATTCCGGCTGAAATCTTCGGAAAAGTAATTTCCACTTGAAAAATCCACATATGTAATATATATTAGTAGTACCTAACTTAGTAAAGCCTAACTGGGTAAAATGTTATATATTACTTGGAGTGGATATGTTAATAGCACTTTTGATTGCCGGTAAGATGTTGATGGGAACCGGTGGTGACAGACCGAACAGAGAAGAGAAAATTTGCGGTAAGCAACATTTTTGGAGAGATAAAAAAGAAGTAATGGGCTATAGATTGCAGTACAGTCTTCTTGACGGACATGCAAGGATTCTTGATAAAAATAATATAAGAAAAGCTACCGGTACAATGAGTGCTATGGAAGAGAAATTTGAAAGGTTGGTTTCAGGCAGTTTCCTAAAGCCCGGAGATGTGATAGGAGTATCCAGAGCATTATACGATCACTACGGTATTTATATAGGAGACGGTAAAGTGATTCATTATGCGGACAAAACAAAGGATTTTGGAAGGAATGTCAGCATATATGAGACTGATTTAAAGGAATTTACCGAAGGGTCACAGGATTATTTTGTTCTTCATTTTCCAAAGACAGGCGGTCCGCCGAGGAAACTTAGGAGCAGTACAAACTTTGATAAAAATCCGAGAGAACAGACCGGTATATTTGATTTTTTATTTAAAGCTAAGTATAAGCTGTTTTCACCGGAGGAGACCATAGAGAGGGCAAAATCAAGGCTTGGAGAAAGAGCCTACAATTTTACCAGAAACAATTGTGAGCATTTTGCACTTTGGTGTAAAACAGGAGTATCTTTTTCACGTCAGGTGGATATGGTACTGTCAATATAGTAAATTATGAAAGCTTTCGGGTTTTTGACTCGGAGGCTTTTTTGATTTGATTTCAAAATAAAATTATTATATAATAAATTTGAAAATAAATTGTTCTAATATATGAGGTATTTTGATATGATATATAATTATATTTTGGAGAATTTTAGATACGGGGAGCCTATTTTCTTTGCTGAATTACCATGTAAGTCTAAAGATTATCTTAGGCAGGAAATAAAGAAACTTGTTGATGACGGAGCATTGGAACGATTATATAATGGGGTATATTATCTTCCATATACAACTGTTTTAGGAACAAAAGGAAGAGTTTCAATAGATAAATATGTCGAAAAAAAATATATTCGATCAGGTGGTAAAACAAAGGGATATATCACAGGGCTTCAACTTGCAAATCAATATGGATTTACCACTCAAAATCCTTCGTGCTATGAAATATGCAGCAACGAGGCAACGACCAGATATAGGAGGCAGGAGGTTGACGGAAGTCTTCTAATTATTTATAAGCCTGTAAAAGAAGTTGAGGATGAGAACAAGTCTTCACTTCAATTTTTAGATCTGATGTCCAATATAGATAAGTACAGCGAGATATCAGGTGATGAAAAGATAAAAAAAATAAAAAAATTTGTGGATGTAAATAATGTGGATTTTAAAATAGTAAAAGAATATCTGCCATTATATCCGGATAAAGTCTATAAAAATATATATGAAGGAGGGATGATGGGTGAACTGGTATGGTAATCAAAAGGAACGGTGGATAGAAATTATAAAAGCTGTTGCAGCTGAAGAAAAAAGAAGTTTACAAATGGTTGAGAAGGATACTATACAGTCAATATTTCTTTTAAAATTGTCTTACAGTGAATTGCCATTTGTATTTAAGGGTGGAACTAGCCTTATGCTGTTATTAGAGTATCCAT
>CAKAQP010000136.1 GCA_916720285.1 uncultured Lachnoanaerobaculum sp.
TGATGGTATATGATGAGAAATCAAAAGCGCTTTTATCTTCAGATGCTTTCGGTTGTTTCGGGGCACTTTCAGGAAACATTTTTGCAGATGAATTAAACTATGCCTGCGAGTGGTATTCGGAATCAAGAAGATATTATTCAAATATTGTAGGAAAGTTCGGATTACAGGTATTAAATATCTTAAAGAAGCTTGCCGATTTGGATATAGAGCTTATATGCTCCCTCCATGGACCTATATACAGAACAAAAGAGGATATTATTGCATGTTTCAAGAAGTATCAGACATGGGGATCATATTCTCCTGAGGATGATGAGGTTGTTATTTTCTCAGGCTCCGTTTACGGACATACAGAAGAGTTTTCCACATTACTCGCTACTCTCGTAGCACAAAGAGGTATCAGAAATACAAAGGTGCTTGATATTTCATCGATTGATGTGTCTTACCTCATTTCAGAAGCTTTCAGGGCTAAGGTACTTGTATTTGCTTCTGCTTCTTACAATGGCGGACTTTTCACTCCTATGGAAAACTTCCTTATGGACCTTGTTGCACATAACTTCCAAAACAGAGATGTTTTCGTGGTTGAAAACGGTTCATGGGCTCTTACAGCAGGCAAGAGTATGCGTGAGATTATAGGTCAGTTAAAGAAGGTAAATATTGCCGAAGAAACAATCAGCATCAAATCTCTTCTTACAAAAGATCAGTATGCCGATGCGGTTGCAATGGCTGATAAGATTGTTGAATGTTTAAAGAAATAAAACATCTTTTAATGTATACCCGTATTGATATGGGTATACATTTTTTATTGATTTTTTTATACTCCGGTAGTAAACTTGTATCTTAATTTTATTTACAAGGAGTTTTTATGGTTTCTAAAAATAAGATAAAATCTGCTTTCTTTGCGGCGTTTCCAAATACCATCCCTATTTTAGCCGGATTTTTATTCTTAGGTATTGCTTATGGTATCTACATGAATCAATCCGGTTTTAAATTTTACTATCCTATGTTCATGAGCTTTATAATATTTGCAGGCTCTGTAGAATTTGCCACCGTTTCATGGTTACTTGGAAGCTTCGATCCTGTAAATATCTTTTTTCTTACACTTATGATAAATGCAAGACATTTATTTTATGGACTTTCAATGCTTGAAAAATATAATATTCCCGGTTGGAAGAAACTTTATTTAATTTATGGCATGTGTGACGAATCATTTTCTATAAATGCTACGGTAGATGTTCCTAAAGATATTGACAAGGACTGGTTTATGTTCTTTGTAACCATGTTAAATCAGATATATTGGGTAGCAGGTGCTACTATAGGCGGAATATTCGGAAGCTTTATCCCCTTTGATACCAAGGGAATAGAATTTGTTATGACTGCACTCTTTGTAGTTATATTCCTTGAAAATTGGCTTAAAGAAAAGGATCACAGCGCATCTGCTATCGGACTTTTTATTTCATTTATATGTCTGATGATTTTTAAAGGTACTAACTTTATCATTCCTTCAATGATTATAATACTTACAGTACTTACATTAATTAGAGGGAGGTTAGAAAAATATGAGTAAAATACAACAGCTTATTATAATATTAATAGTAGCATTCGCCACAATGATAACCAGATTTTTACCATTTATAGTTTTTCCTGCAAACAAAGAAACTCCTTCCTATATAAAGTATCTCGGCAAGGTTTTACCGGCGGCCGTACTCGGACTTTTAGTTGTATATTCACTTAAAGATGTATCAATATTTAATGAGTTCCACGCTTTACCTGAGGCCATAAGCATTGCGGTTATTATAATATTACATTTTTGGAAAAGACAGATGATTCTTTCCATTTCCGCAGGAACAATACTTTATATGTTTCTTATACAATTTATTTTCAAATAAATTGATTGCAATTATTTATTAATTAATATATCTTTATTATAGATTAAACATTTAAGGAGATTTATGAAAGAGATTGCAAAAAAGGTAAAATCGGACAGTTTTATTCTTATGGCAAGCAGTAATGAGATGAGAAATAACTGTCTTCAAAATATTATAAATAATTTGAACAAAAACAGAGAACATATACTCTCTGAAAATCAAAAGGATATTGAAAACGCAAAGGCTGAAAATATATCCTCTTCCATACTTTCAAGACTTTTGTTTGACGAACATAAGATGGATACTGTTATAGCAGGTATCAATGATCTTATAAAGATGGAAGATCCTATAGGAAAGATTACATTGAAAAGAGAGCTTGATGCCGGACTTATACTTACCAGAACCACAACTCCGATAGGTGTTATAGGAGTTATCTTTGAGGCAAGACCTGATGCCCTTGTTCAGATTGCTTCTTTATGTATAAAGAGTGGAAATGCAGCCATACTTAAAGGCGGAAGCGAAGCCAAGCTTACAAACAGAGCACTTTTTGAAAGTATAAAAGAAGCCGTTTCAGAAGCCGGACTGCCTGAGAATATACTTATACAGCTTGAAGCCAGAAGTGATGTCGGAGAACTGCTTGGATGTAGTGAATATGTGGACTTGCTTATACCGAGAGGTTCAAATTCATTTGTAAAATATATTATGGACAATACAAGTATTCCTGTTATGGGGCACGCTGACGGTGTATGTCATACATATGTAGATGAGGACTTTGACCTTGAAAAGTCTGTAAAAATTTTGATAGATGCAAAGACTCAGTACCCTTCCGCATGTAATACTACCGAAACCTTGTTGGTTCATGAAAAAGCGGTTACAAAACTCTTACCTAAGTTAAATGAAGCCTTTAAAGCGGCAGGCATTAAGGTATATGCGGACAAGGATATTTTGTCCTATTTTGATAATGCAAATGTTGCAAATGAAGAGTCTTTCCATACGGAATATCTTGAAAAGACTATCAATGTAAAATCTGTAAACAGCATTGATGAAGCGATTAATCATATAAATACTTACGGTTCACATCATACAGATGCCATACTTACAAATATAGATGCCAATGCAGATTATTTTATGAGCAGAGTTGACTCCGCAAATGTATATAAGAACTGTTCCACCAGATTTGCCGACGGATTCAGATACGGATTCGGAGCCGAGGTAGGTATCAGTACCGGAAAGCTTCATGCCAGAGGTCCTGTAGGACTTGAAGGACTTTGTACTTACAAATACAAGCTCTACGGAAACGGTGATATAGTTGCAGATTATGCAAACGGAAATAAAGAGTTCCATTTTAGAGAATTATAAAAGGAAGGGCAATCCCCTTCCTCTTTTTATACTTATCTTACCCATGCACCGTTTGCGCCGAGTCTGAATGAATTAACTGTAGTATTTGTAGCCATATACCCTGAGCCAGGATAGAAATAGTACCAGTTTCCACTGATTTGTGTCCATCCCTCACACATAGCACCGGTGCTGTCAAGATAGTAATACTTTCCGTCACTGCTGTGAAGCCATGTATTGCTGAGCATCTTACCTCTTGGAACCTCAGCATTCATGTAATACCACTTACCGTTTGACTGCTGCCATCCTGTTGTCATATATCCGTAGGAATTCATATAATAATACTCTCCGTCGACCTTCTGCCAACCTGTGAGCATTCTGCCGGCATCATCAAAGAGGTACCATTTATCGGCAATATATTCCCATCCGTTTGTCTTAAGACTTCCGTCAGGAAATCTGAAATACCATGTATCTCCCGATTTATTCCAACCTATACCGTTTCCAACCTGAGTTGTTACATTGTTATTTCCTGTTGAGACATTTGAAGCATCCAGATAAAATTCATCTGAAGTAATCCACTCTGAATGTCTTCCATAGTCCTTATCTCCATGTGAAACCGTTCTGATTTTGAATTTATATGTACCCTTTTGAGTCATATCATTTCTGAAGTTATAGTTGCTGCCCTTGTAGTTTTCAACTCTTGTAACCTGTGTACTTCCACGCATCAATATAAGTTCATAGTATCCTGAAGTCTCCGAGGGTTCATCCCATTTGGCAATACCTATACCGCTGTCCTTCCACTCTACATCCTCAGGAGCTTCATAAGTTCCCTTTAAAGGATTCAGCTTGATATTTACTACCAAATCACCGTTTTTCTTGGATGAAGAAAGAAACTTTCCACCGTTTACAGATATATTTGCAGACGAATATGTTCCCTTAAATGAATAGTCACTGTTTGCTTCCAAAGTGATTTTCATCTTTACTTCATCACCTATGTTCAGGCTGCTTCTTCCGCTTGTAATCTCGGCATCCGCTATATTGAATCTGTCGGATGTAGTATATACATTTATATCTCCACCTGAGCTACTTCCGTAATTTATACTTAGATTATCTGTACGATCTCCTATGCTCAAATCCGAATTTACTTTTATCGTAACTGAACTAATAGTTTTATTTGCAGCATAAGCAGGCTTTGATAAAAGTGAACATAATAAAATAGTTCCGAAAACAGCTATTTTTTTAGCTAACCTCATATATTCCTCCTTATATTTTTTGTATCATATCATCCGATACAAATATATTTATATTATAAGTATATGTAATTTGAGTGTATATGTACAGTTAAAATTTTCTTACTTATTCATATCTTTTGACTCAAATTTTATTCAGAATATATTCAATCAAATGTTGCTTAAAATATACTTCCAGTACAATATCTGATAAAAAGGTAAATAACTCAACATTTTCATCTTTTTTGTCAAAGCCACTCACTCTCTTTTTTGCATACTCAAGTCTTTTTTTCAAATCATCTACAATCTCGTTTTTTTTGTCATCCTCTATGTGAACCAACATATCATACAGTTGCGAAAGGGACTCATCTCCCTTTTCAAAATCATTGTATATACTTAAATCACAGAGCCTTTTAATATCCGCAAAAGAGAGTACATTCTTGTAAAAATATATAAGTATAAGAAGCATCACATGATTCTTGGTATATTTTTTCTTATCGGAAGGTGGCAAAAGCTTGTTCTTCGTATAATTATTGATCATGGTTTTTGTAAGAAGCTTATCATCCTCCTCTCGTTTGAAACTCTCAAGCTTCTCATCAATAAAACTTGTCATCTGATCCATATACAAAGAAATATCCGGAATATCTTCCGATTTTACAATATCCAAACCCTCAAAATGCTTTATCATATCATTGATAATTTCTTTATTAGTTTTCATAACATCAGTATATAGTATTAAAAACCATATATCAAGTAACTACTACTAAAACATATTATATTTCTTTTAAAAGCAAAATGCTTTTTGTCAATGCAACTAATGATACAATGAAACTTACAATACTTAAACAAAGTAATACCGGCTCACCTACAATAGAAACATTTGTTATATAATTCATATTACTCATTGTTAAAATTGTTAATGATCGCAAAAGGAAATTCGCACTTAACAATATAACCGCACCCAAGAATAATATTGCAAATATTACAATTCCAAGCACTATCTTAAACTTATTTCTCTCCATACATACGCTCCGTCTGTCGCCATAAATGACCTATCTCCAAGCCTCATATATACCGTTTCAGGACTTGTTGAATATACCGACTTACTCTCAACAACTATAGACATTTTATTAATTATTTAAAAGAGCTTTTTTCAACTCTTGTTCTATTTATGTCTATACAATATCATTTTTTCTTATAAATGTAAATTATCTATTTATAATAAACTCTATTGTATATTATGCATAATTTTTACCGCTCCATATCTAATACAATGATATTCTATATATGAAATACAAGTTTTTTGTATACAAAAAGAAGCAATATGATGGTGTTTTTATATACCACCATAAATTGCTTCTTTGTAAAATCATTAGAAATCCAGTACTACAAAATAATTAATTATTACTTGATTACTTTAATACTTAAATTTAAAATATTGCTTTATACCCATCTTATAATTTATTATTGATAAACTTCTCCAAAAGTGTATATCCTTCTTCTATAAATATTCCGGATTCTTTTGCATTCTTTTCTGTATAGTTTATTGCAACATTCGCCTCATTATTTGATCTGTATATCTTAAAAGGAACAGGGTCCGAAGAATGAGTCTTGGTCTCAATAGGTGTTGGATGATCCGGAATTATAAGCATTGCAAAGTCTTCGTTTGCTTCTCTAAGTGCCTCACAAAGAGGTCCTACAACTTTCTCATCAATTCTTTCCACCGCTAAAATCTTACCTTCAGTATCTCCATGATGTCCGCACTCATCCGGTCCTTCAAGATGAATATATAGGAAATCATTTCCGTCCTCAAGCAAGGTCTTTTTAGCAGCTGCAAGTTTCCCCTCATAATTGGTATCCACAGTACCTGTTGCACCTTCTACATCAAT
>CAKAQP010000137.1 GCA_916720285.1 uncultured Lachnoanaerobaculum sp.
GGATGTGGCGTATGTGGAGGTGACAAATAATGGCACAGGATATGTGGAAGAAAGTTGCTGTTGCTGAGCAGGAGCCTGAAGTAAGAGCTAAAAATTTTGAGGAAGTATGCCTTGGATACACTAAGGAAGAGGCGATGGCTGAGGCTGCAAGATGTTTCAACTGTAAGAACGCAAAATGTATACAGGGTTGCCCTGTATCTATAAATATTCCCGCTTTTATACAGGAAATATTAAAGGGTGATATTGAAGGTGCGTCAGATGTTATCGCACAGTCAAGTTCACTTCCTGCCGTATGTGGAAGAGTTTGTCCACAGGAGACACAGTGTGAGGGTGTATGTATCAGAGGAAACAGAGGTGAGGCTGTTTCGATAGGTAAACTTGAGAGATATGTAGCAGATACTGCAAGAAAGATGGGTATTAAGCCAAAGGCAAATCCGAACAAGAACGGTAAGAGAGTTGCTGTAATCGGTTCAGGTCCGGCCGGACTTAGCTGTGCGGGAGATCTTGCAAAGCTTGGATATGAAGTTACTATATTTGAAGCATTACATGAGCCGGGCGGAGTTTTGATTTACGGAATTCCTGAGTTCAGATTACCTAAGGATGAAGTTGTTTTACCTGAAATTCAAAACGTTATAGACCTTGGTGTAAAGATTGAGACAGACGTTATTATCGGAAAAACCGTTACAATAGATGAACTTTTGGAAGAAGAAGGATTTGATGCCGTATTTATCGGTTCAGGTGCAGGTCTTCCGATGTTTATGGGTATTCCGGGTGAAAATGCAAACGGAGTATTCTCAGCAAACGAGTATCTTACAAGAAATAACCTTATGAAGGCATTCAGAGATGACTATCACACACCTATTATTAAGAGTAAAAAGGTATGTATTGTAGGTGGAGGAAACGTGGCTATGGATGCTGCAAGAACCGCTCTAAGACTTGGTGCCGAAGTACATGTTATATATAGAAGAAGTGAAGCCGAATTACCTGCAAGAGCTGAAGAAGTTCATCATGCAAAGCAGGAAGGTATCATATTCGATATTTTGACAAACCCTGTTGAGATCCTTGAAGATGAAAAGGGATGGGTAAAGGGAATGAAAGTTATCAGAATGGAACTTGGAGAGCCTGATGCCAGCGGTAGAAGAAGACCTGTAGAGGTAAAGGGAAGTGAGTTCGTTATTGACTGTGATACTGTTATCATGTCACTAGGTACTTCACCTAATCCTCTTATCGCAAGAACTACAGAAGGTCTTGATATCAATAAGTGGAAATGTATTGAAGCTGATGAAAAGACCGGACAAACTTCAAGAAAGGGAGTTTTTGCAGGTGGCGATGCCGTAACAGGTGCTGCTACGGTTATTCTTGCTATGGAGGCCGGAAGAGCCGGAGCAAGAGGAATACATGAGTATCTCTCAGAAAAATAAATATAAAATAATATAAATTAAATGAAGCCTTTATAGTCGTAATTAGTAAAAATTAACGGTTATAAAGGCTTTGTTATATCTATTTGTTATACCTGCCATGAAAAAAATATATATGTATTTCAAATGTGTTTATTGACAGAATTATATGAAATAAATATAATGAGATGAGTTTTATAAAATTTAATTTATGGAGGCATTATGAAGAAAAGAGTATTATTGTCAGCAATGGCATTGACATTCGGATTGGCATTGACAGCTTGCGGAAACGCAGGTTCGGATAAAGCTGCAGATTCAGGATCAAAGGCTGAGACTGAAGCAGCTGCAAAAGTTGACGGTGATGTATTTACAATAGGAACTACAGGACCGCTTACAGGTAGTGCGGCATCTTACGGTAATTCGGTTAAGAACGGTGCTACTATAGCTATTGATGAGATCAATGCGGCAGGCGGAGTAAAGGTCGGAGATAAGACATATAAGCTTGCACTTAATTTCCAGGATGATGAAGCTAAAGAAGATAAGGCTGTTAACGCATATAACAATCTTATGGACAGCGGAATCAATGTATTTATGGGTGCTGTAACAAGCGGTTCATCACTTGCACTTACAGATTTAACAGCAAAGGATAATATTTTACAGATTACACCTTCAGGTTCAGCTAAGGCAATCACTGAGAATCCTAATGTTTTCAGACTTTGCTTTACAGATCCGCTTCAGGGAAAGATGATTGCAGATTTCGTTGTAGATCAGGGTTATGAGAGTGTTGCAGTTCTTTACAACAACTCTGACGAGTATTCAACAGGAGTATATGAGGCTTTCAAAGAGGAGCTTAACGCTGCCGGAAAGTCTGACTTACTTGTAAATGAGCAGTCATTCACAAATGATGATGTAGACTTTACAACTCAGTTGACACAGATCAAGGCTTCAGGAGCTAAGCTTATATTTGTACCGGGATATTATGAAGCGGCAGCATATATTGTACAGCAGGCAAAGCAGCAGGGTATCGATGCGGCATTTGTAGGTTCTGACGGTTGGGACGGAGTTTTATCTCAGGTTACAGATCCAAGCGCTGTTGAAGGTGCGGTATTCTTAAGTCCGTTCTTGGCTTCAGATCCTTCTGCGGCAGATTTCACAAAGGCATATGAGACTGCATATAAGGCAACACCTGACCAGTTTGCAGCTGACGGATATGATACAGTTTACGTAATCAAGGCGGCTATGGAAAAGGCCGGAAGCATCAAGAGTGATGACCTTATCAAGGCTATGACTGAGATAGAGGTAAACGGTATCACAGGAAAGGTATCATTTAATGCTGACGGTGAGCCGAACAAGGAGCCTAAGTTTGTTACTATAACAAACGGAGAGTATAAGCTTTTTGAGTAATCTATGAAATTTTAAAGAGGACGGGATTATTGTCCCATCCTCTTTTTCTGACATAGACCTCGGAAAGCTTCTAACGTAAGTTAGGAGTTTTCCGTAGTTTAGGTAAAGAGGGGTAAAAAAATGTTAATTAACTTTATTGAACAGTTAATAAACGGATTGAGGACAGGAAGCATTTATGCATTGATAGCTATAGGTTATACAATGGTATACGGTATAGCTAAAATGATAAATTTTGCTCATGGAGATATAATAATGGTAGGAGCATATGCCCTTTATTTTAGTATATCGGTATTGGGTTTACCTGTTCCGGCAGCGCTTTTATTAACTGTTATTGTATGTTCTGTTTTGGGCGTTTTGATTGAAAAGATTGCGTATAAACCGCTTAGAAAAGCACCACCTTTGGCAGTACTTATTACTGCGATAGGTATGAGCTTCTTTTTACAGAGCAGTTCTTTATTGATATTCGGTTCAACACCGATACCGTTTCAATCTGTAATTCCGAACGAAAATATAAAGGTAGGACCGGTTACAATTTCAAGTATTACTTTGGTTACATTGATAGTGACTGCTGTTGCAATGATTCTGCTTACATTGTTTATAAACAAAACTAAGCTGGGATCTGCAATGAGAGCCGTTTCGGAAGATAAGGGAGCGGCGGAACTTATGGGTATCAATGTAAACAGTACCATATCAATGACTTTCGCAATAGGTTCGGCACTTGCGGCTGTAGCGGGTATTTTGTATATAAGTCAGTACCAGTCTATGAAGCCTACACTTGGAGCGCTTCCGGGTATAAAGGCGTTTGTGGCTGCCGTTCTTGGAGGAATAGGAAGTATACCGGGAGCGATGCTTGGCGGAATACTTTTGGGACTTATTGAAAGTGTGTCTAAGGCGTATATTTCAACAGAGCTTGCAGATGCTATTGTTTTCGGAGTTTTGATTGTCGTTTTATTATTCAGACCTTCAGGGCTTTTAGGCAAGAAGAAGATTGTAAAGGTATAGGTGTGGTATGAAGATATTAAATAAAAAAACTATATTTAATATAGCTATAATGTTACTGGCCTATGTATTAGTGTTTGTTTTGATAAATTCAGGAATACTCAGCAGACAATATAAATCTTTGATAGTTCCTATTTGTGTGAACATAATGTTGGCTGTTTCACTGAATCTTGTAACAGGATTTTTGGGAGAACTTTCATTGGGCCATGCAGGTTTTATGTCAATAGGAGCATATACAAGTGCTTTGATTTCTATCAATACAAGCTTTTTACCTCCGGCGCTGTCTTTCTTTATAGCTGTGGTTTGCGGCTGTGTACTTGCGGCTGTTTTCGGATTTTTGATAGGTGTGCCTGTACTCAGACTTAGAGGTGACTATCTGGCTATAGTAACACTTGCATTCGGAGAGATAATAAAGTCTGTTATAAATTATCTTAATTTTACAGGAGGATCAAAGGGACTTAGCAAGATTCCTTTATATTCCGATTATAATAATTTTACAGTAGTATTTATTATCATGGTAATATGTATAGTGTTGATTTCAAATCTTATAAACTCAAGAGACGGAAGAGCGATAAAGTCAATTCGTGACAATGATATTGCGGCTGAGTCTATAGGAATAAAGATAAGTAAGTATAAGGTAAGCGCTTTTGTTATAGCTGCAGCTTTTGCAGGACTTGCAGGTTCACTTTATGCTCATAATGTAGGTATTATAAAGCCTAATATTTTTGACTATAACAAATCAATTGAGATACTTGTGTTTGTGGTTCTTGGAGGTATGGGAAATATTCCGGGTTCAATAATATCCGCAATAATTCTTACCGTATTACCTGAGTTCTTAAGAGGTGCGGACAATTTGAGAATGTTACTCTATGCTATAGTATTGATTTTGATGATGATATTTAACAACAGTAAGTTTAAGGCTAATTTATCACTGAATAAAACCTTTAGAAAGCTTGGAAAGGAGGATTAATGCTGGAGTGTAAGAATCTTGGGATTCAATTCGGAGGATTAAAGGCGGTAGACAATTTTAATCTTAATATTGAAAAGGGAATGTTATACGGTCTTATAGGACCGAACGGTGCAGGAAAGACTACAGTTTTTAACCTCTTGACAGGAGTATATAAGCCGACCGGAGGTACAATAAGACTTGACGGAAATCTTATAAACGGAAAAACACCTACACAGATCAGTAATATGGGTATTGCGAGAACATTTCAGAATATAAGACTTTTTTCAAATATGTCGGTTTTAGATAATGTAAAAGTGGCATTGCACGAAAAGGTAAAATACCCTCTGCTTACATCTATGACTCATATGTTCGGATTTTCCAAAAAGGAAAAGGAAATGGATAATCTTGCTTTGGAGATACTTGATGTATTTTCACTCGGCTCAAAGAAAGATATTCTGTCGGGAAATCTGCCTTACGGTGAGCAGAGAAAGCTTGAGATAGCAAGAGCTCTTGCTACAAGTCCTTCTTTGCTTTTGCTTGATGAGCCGGCGGCAGGTATGAATCCTAACGAGACGGAAGAGTTGATGGAAACTATCAGAAAAATCAGAGATATGTATAATCTTACAATTCTTTTGATTGAGCATGATATGAAACTTGTAGCGGGAATTTGTGAAAAGCTTACCGTACTTAATTTCGGTACTGAGCTTGCAAGCGGAACGCCGAGTGAAGTGCTTAATAATCCTGATGTAATTACAGCATATTTGGGAGAGTAGGAGGAACGATGGAAATATTAAAAGTAAAAGATCTTGTCGTGAACTATGGAATGATCAAGGCTGTAAAGGGCGCAAGCTTTTGTGTCAATCAAGGTGAAATAGTTGCTCTTATAGGTGCAAACGGTGCCGGTAAAACTTCTATTTTGCACACTGTTACAGGACTTCTCAGTGCAAAAGAAGGAAGTATCGAGTTTGACGGTAAGGATATAACAAAAACAAAGGCGCACGATATAGTTAAGCTTGGAATGGCACATGTACCTGAGGGAAGAAGAGTTTTCGGTGATTTGACTGTAATTGAAAACCTGAAACTCGGCGCATATATAAGAAATGATAAGGCGGGAATTGAAGAAAGCCTTGAAAAAATTTATAAGAGATTTCCAAGACTGTTTGAGAGAAAGACTCAGGTTGCAGGTACACTTTCAGGCGGTGAGCAGCAGATGCTTGCAATGGGAAGAGCTCTTATGAGCAATCCTAAAGTCATTGTGATGGATGAGCCTTCAATGGGTCTGTCACCGCTTTATGTGAATGAAATATTTGATATTATAAGAGAAATTCATGAGAGCGGAACTACAGTACTCTTGGTTGAGCAAAATGCAAAAAAAGCGCTTAGTATTGCCGACAGAGCCTATGTTCTTGAAACAGGAAATATAGTTCTTGATGGAGATGCAAAGAAACTTATGGATGATGACAGTGTAAAGAAAGCATATCTTGGGGAATAAAAGTGGCTGTGAAATAAGTCCCTAAAAGAAATAGGACCATTCGTTCATGCGAAAGGTCC
>CAKAQP010000138.1 GCA_916720285.1 uncultured Lachnoanaerobaculum sp.
TCTCAGCCTTAATTGTAGCAACGTGAGCAGCCTCGTCAGATGACTCGCCCGGATTGGCAACTATAGCACGAAGGAAAGCTGTCATATCAGCCTTGTAGCCTTCAGCTAAAGCTTTGATCTTCTCTAACTCTTCACTTGATAATTTACCCATTGTATTGTTCCTCCTTCAATATATAACTATCTTATCTTTCCTTAGCTTCCCAGATAATATTTCTCCAACGCTGTGGATCAGTGTCACCCTCAGTTGAGAAGAGTAATACCTTAGAATCCTTGGTTAAGTTTAGTTTCTCTCTAAGCTCCTTGTACTCATCATCCATCATGATAGTAGCGAGTGCACCGAACGGAGCGGCTCCCGACTCACCTGAAAGAACCTGAGTATCTCCCTTTAAAGGAGCGTTAAGCATACGCATACCTCTTGCAGCCACGATATCCTCAGCAGCTATAAAGCATGTCACATGATTCTTTAATATGTCCCAAGATGTGATATTCGGCTCACCGCAAGCAAGACCTGCCATGATTGTATCCATATCTCCATCTACTATTCTTATATCACCGTCAGCAGCCTTTGCACCCTTGTAAAGACAAGCTGCAGCCTCAGCCTCAACAACTACCATTACAGGTGGGTTCTCTTTGTACTTATTAGCAAAGTAACCAACCATTGCACCTGCAAGTGAACCTACACCTGCCTGAACAAATACATGAGTAGGTCTCTCGGCAAACTGAGCATCAGCCTCAAGCGCCATAGTACCGTATCCTTGCATAATCCATGCAGGAATCTTCTCATAGCCTTCCCAAGCTGTATCCTGAACCACAACACCGTGCTCAACACCGGCAGCAAGCTTTGCAGCCTCACGAACGCACTCATCATAGTTTACATCGGAAATCCAAGCATCAGCACCCTCAGCCTTGATGTTGTTGAGTCTTGTCTCAGTTGAACCCTTAGGCATGATGATTACCGATTTTTGATGCAACTTATTTGCTGCCCAAGCTACTCCACGACCATGGTTACCATCTGTAGCAGAGAAGAATGTAGCAGGTTTGAATTTCTTTGCAAACTCGTCGGATGTAAGAACTGAATAAGGTAGTTCAGATACATCTACATTCATTTCATCAGCTATGTACTTAGCGATAGCATATGAACCGCCAAGAACCTTAAATGCGTTCAAACCGAATCTGTAAGACTCATCCTTTACCTTTACTGTTCCTAATCCAAGGAATTCAGCCATTTCCTTTAAATCAGCCAATGGTGTTTGAGTATACTGAGGAAAGCTCTCATGGAATGCTTTCGCTTTTGTTACTTCTTCCACAGACATTATCGGAAGATTGGCATCCTCTGTTTTGGGCATATTATTTAAGACCCATTTTAGTTGTGACATGAAATTTTAAACCTCCTAAATTGTTTAGCAAAAATGCTATTATTCATTAACTGTCTTAGCCTGTTCAATGTAGCTATACAGTGTGAATTTACTAATTCCAAAAAATTGAGAAATCTTGTCCCCTGACTTAGTGATGAGAAAAGCACCGGCATCCTGTAAAAATTTAATAGCCTTAATCTTTTCATCCTTTGTCATAAGGGCAGGTGTCTTTCCTACAATCCTTACGCTTTGTTCTATCAGATTTTCAAGCAAATCATTTACACTAAGTGGGATTTGTCCATAAACGTCCTCTTCGGCAGCTTCAAAATTCTCAACTATACTTGAGAGTGTTGCCTGAGCATTTATGAAATTTGTCATATCATGGTTTATACCAAGAATAAATCTGTATTTACCGGTTTCATCCTTTAAGAATACGGAGGAAGATTTTAATATCCTGCCGTCGGTGGTATGAGTCTTATATCCGAGGTGATCACTTACGTTTTCTCCTTTTTTTAAGGCTTCAAGAGTTCCGAGAACTATCTTTGAAGCACCGTCACCGATTTTTCTTCCTGTTACATGACCATTAATGATATAGCAAATAGTGTGTTCCAGATCGTCAGCTTGTAAATCATGAATACAGACTTCACAGTCATTGCCGAAATGTCTGGCGATACCATGAGCAATCATTACCAAAGATTCTAAAGTCAAATCATCTCTTTTCATAAAATTCACTATTGCCATTCCTTTATTATTTGAATACCTAAAATTTTTTTAGGTATCTATAATATAGCACCTTTAACAAAGCAAATCAATAGCAAACTAAAAAAAATTTAGGTCAACAAAAATATTGTAAGAATACATAAAAAACAAAATATTTAGTTGAATTTATACAGTAGAATAAGTTTGATAATTAATTGATAAAAAATAAGCAACAATTATTTAAAAAAAACAGTATATAAATTTTAACTGTACATATTTAGATGAAGAAAATATAATAATAGACATAATAAACAAAGGAGGAAATACTTACGAAGAGGTTTATAATAGTGCTTTCCTGCCTTTTCCTGGCCGGGTGCGGCAGTGCAGGTAAAGCTGATAATGAAAAGACAGTTGCTGAAAGCAAAATAGCAAATGAGAGTAATACAAATGAGGACAGTACAGAGGCAGAGAGTGAATCCGTAAAAAAAGATGGAGAAGTAGACTACGATTTGACCGTTATGGGTGCGGATATGGTATACGCTACAGTATATCAGATGATGATAGATCCCAAGTCATATATAGGCAAGAGCTTTAAAATAAGAGGAAACTATTATTCTTCATATAGTAAGGATAAGGATGTATATTATCATTTCTGTATGATAAAAGATGCGGCGGCATGCTGTGCACAGGGGTTGGAGCTTCTTTGGGCGGATGAAAAAATGAACAGACATGAAAACTGTCCTGAAGAAGATACTCTTGTCACTGTGGAAGGTGTATTTGAGACTTATGAAGAAGGCCCTAATACATATGGAAGAATAAAAGATGCGAAGATAGTGGAAGAGTAAGTATAAAACCGGGACTGTCAATATAGTTTGACTCTCCCGGCCATTTTTATGATTTGCTCTGTCTTAACGATTTAAAAAAGGAGGTAAGCATACCGGAACATTCGTTATGAAGAGGGCCGGATATAAGCTCTACTTCCGTTTTGTGGTTGAAACCGTCTGTTTGTAAAATATTTATAATGGAACCGGCACATCCGGCTTTCGGATTCATGGCGCCGAGAACTACCTTTTTTATTCTGGACTGGACTATTGCACCTGCACACATCGGACAGGGCTCGAGCGTTATATACATGGTACAATCCTCAAGTCTCCAATCTCCAAGCTTTTTACATGCTTTTTTTATTGCAATAATTTCAGCATGAGAGAGTGTACTCTTGTCCTTGTTTCTTCTATTATATCCTCTTGCTATTATCTTATCTTCAAAAACAATCACACAGCCTATAGGAACATCACCTATATCTCCGGCTTTTTTTGCCTGTTTTATGGCTTCTTTTAAAAAAATTTCATCTCTATTCATATATTTCCTTTATAAGACACAAAAAATTAACACTTTAGGTTTATAATTATAAAACTACAAAACTGTTAGAAAATATTCATTTTTTTATATTAAAACAAATGGTATAATGTAAACAGTTATAATTTAAACTAAATCAAAATAAAAATCAAATCAAGATATAAAGGTGGAACAATGGAATTAATATTGGTATGTGATGACGACAGAGAGATAGTAGATGCAATAAAAATCTATCTTTCAGGGGAGGGCTTTGAAGTGCTTACAGCCTATGACGGTGAAGAAGCGGTAAAATTGATGGCAAAACACAGAGTTGATTTGCTTATAATAGATATTATGATGCCTGTACTGGACGGAATAAGAGCTACGATGAAGATAAGAGAGAACAGCACTGTGCCTATTATAATGCTTTCGGCAAAATCTGAAGATGCAGATAAGATTTTAGGACTGAATATCGGTGCGGATGATTATCTTACAAAGCCTTTTAATCCTCTTGAGCTTGTTGCAAGAGTAAAGAGTCAACTTAGAAGATATAAAAAACTTGGAAATATGTCTGTGCCTGAGTCACAAAAGGTTGTTGTAGGTGACCTTGAAATTGACGATGAGACCAAGGAAGTTACAATCGCAGGAGAGCTTATAAAGCTTACACCTATAGAGTACAATATACTCTTGCTTCTTGCAAAGAATGCGGGAAAGGTGTTCTCAATTGATGAAATATATGAGCAGATTTGGAATGAAGAGGCTATCGGAGCAGACAATACGGTTGCCGTACATATAAGGCATATAAGAGAAAAAATAGAGTTAAATCCTAAGGAGCCAAGATATTTGAAAGTTGTATGGGGAGTAGGATACAAGATTGAAAAACAAAGCTGATATGGATAAGAATACATTTTTATCAAAAAGCAGGATGAAAGTATGGGTAACCATATTACATATAGCGGCTTTCATAGTTTTTGTTATAGGTATTTCAATTATTTATTGTAATGAAAATTTCAATAGGGGTCTGCTGTGGATAAATGCGGAGAAATATGATGATTCTCCTGCATTCAGAACACAGTTTGACTCCGATGTTTCATTGCTTTTTTCGTATGCGAATTTAAAGGATATCTTTGAAACGGACGGTAAATTTGACATAAATAAGGATGTTTTCGGTCTGAATATGGGCCCAAGCAATGATGTGGATTTTACTGTAGGTGCAATAATAGAATATGCCAAGAGACATGGATTTTATATAGATGAGCATTTTCAGGTCAGCATTGTAGATCAAAGCCTGGTAAATCAGATAGAAGATACATCATATTTTGTTAATTACAGAACATATGCGGATACTTCAGGTCTTGTTGAACCGGGTGATGCATATATAAGTATGAAGACAATTATAACAGAGAGTCTTGTCTTGCTTTCAAAATATTACAATGCCTATGAAAGATTTATTCTTACCCCTTCAAATTTCAGGTACAGACTTGAGTATGGTGATATTGTATATACAAATGACAGAACACTTAATATTAAGAGTGTTTATGGATACGGAAAGTACGCCATAACGTCTTCACAGGGAATGATGGTGGATACGAACTTGAGTGAAATACCGAAAGAGCTGTCTTATCAGGCGGAAAAGCTTACAGATAAACTGCCGAAGCCTTATAAAGTATATATCGCAGTGAATACCGTATATACCGCTACAGATACATATGCTTTAGCAAATGTGGATTATTTGAGGCAGAGGAGAGCATATTCCATAGGATTGGTAGCGGCTACCGTAGGACTTATTTTGATGTCTTTAAGTATGGCCTATCTTCTTATTTTCAGCGGTCACAGCGAGGGTAAAAAGGGCATAAAAATAAATAAGCTTTTTGATATTATTCCGGTTGAAGTGAAAATACTGTTACTGACCTTTGGAATAGTTTTAGTTTTTGCCGCAAACAATTTTATAGGGCAGAAAGTATTACATATTTATATAGAAAAAAAACATTGGAATTTTGCAAATCAGATGCTGAATTATGCTTCTGTTTATATTGTTGCATTACCGATAGTATTTTCAATTGTAAGAGAGTATAAGGCCGGGCTTTTGTGGAAAAACTCATATACAAAAGTGATTAAGGAAAGTTTTTCCGTATATATGTTAAAAAGAAGTTTTAAGAAAAAATGGGGATCGAAATTTCTTGTTTTGATGCTTGTGGATTTTATTGCGGTTACATTTTTCCTTGTAACAACAATAAATGAAAAGAGACTTCTTGGAAGATTGATGATATTTATCTGCTTTATTATATTTTTAGTTATAAATTTTATTATATTTAATAAGATTTATAAAACGGCTATAGCTTTTGACAGCATTGCCGACGCTATAAAAGAGATTGCAAGCGGTGATACAAGATACAGGCTCAATGAAGATGAGTTTGCCGGAAGAGAGGCAAGCGTTGTAAAGGATCTCAATAATATAAGTAAGGGATTCCAGGGGGCTATCAACGATCAGGTAAAGAGTGAGAGATTAAAAGCCGATTTGATAACAAATGTGTCACATGATATCAAAACACCGCTCACTTCAATAATAAATTATGTCGATCTTATAAAGAGAGAAAAACCTGAAAATGCCAAAATACAGGAATATCTGGATATACTCTCCGTAAAGTCACAGCATTTAAAGAACCTGACGGAGGATCTGGTTGAGGCAAGTAAGGTTTCAAGCGGAAATATATCGGTAGATCTAAGAGATATTGATCTGGTTGAAATGATAAATCAAACAAACGGAGAGTTTGAAGAAAAGTTCAGTGAGAAAGGGCTTTCAATTATTTCAAATACTCCTTCAAGCGGAGTAATGATAAAGGCCGACGGAAGACATCTTTGGAGAGTTTTGGAAAATCTCT
>CAKAQP010000139.1 GCA_916720285.1 uncultured Lachnoanaerobaculum sp.
GAAACGCCAGATATATGCAAAGTGAAGTGAACGGTATATATATTACTGATGATATTGTGGAAAAGTATATAGGCAAAGAAAGAGAAGAAGCCGAAGAGATTGCACTGCAGATGTCAAAAGAGATCGCCAATGAGATCTATGATCTGGTAGACGGATATTATCTTATAACCGTTTTAAACAGGGTAAATTTGATGGAAAGACTTATAAAGACTGTAAAAGAGGTTTGTGAGAAACGATAATATTTTGATGTGACTTGGATATACTGAGTCAAGAATATTTTATAATATAATCCTGTGAGTTGAGTACAAATCACAGGATTATATATTTAAAATTTAGGTCCTAAGTTTCTCTATACATGACTTTAATATTTTAAAGGTTTTATTGACCTCATCTTCCGTATTGTACTTGCTTAATGTAAGTCTAAGGGAAGATGAGGCTCTTTTTTTATCATTTGAAATAGCCATAATTACATGAGAAGGGTCTATACTGCCGGTGGTACAGGCTGAGCCAAGAGAAGCACAGACACCGTTTTGATTTAATAAAATTAAGAGCAGTTCACCGTTTATATTTTCAAAGTAGATATTTATATTGTTAAAAAGCCTATTCTCTATATCACCGTTTACATGAGAGCCTTCTATATTTTCAAGTATTAAAGAAAATAACTTATCTCTTAGAGATTTTACATATAAACTGTCTTTATCTAAGGTTTCATAGGAATTTTTCAAAGCATTTGCCATGGCTATTATACCGAAGGTGTTTTCAGTACCTGCTCTGCGATTTCTTTCCTGACTTCCTCCATGTATCAAAGATGTAAGCTTGATACCGCTTCTTATATATAAAAATCCTACTCCCTTAGGAGAATGAAATTTATGTCCGCTTGCACTGAGTAAATCGATATTAAGCTCATTTACATCAATAGGAAGATGCCCTACTGCCTGTACCGCATCAGTGTGAAATAAAATATTATGCTCCCTTGCAATCTTTCCGATTTCTCTAATAGGTTGTATTGTACCTATCTCATTATTGGCAAACATGATACTGATAAGTACGGTATCTTCTCTTATGGCTGATTTAAGCTCATTTATATCAATAAGCCCTGTTTCATCAGTACCTATATAAGTGACTTCATATCCTTTTTTTTCAAGATAAGAGAGTGTATGCAGTACAGAGTGATGTTCAATTTTTGAACTGATGATATGCTTTCCTTTATTTTCCATAAGTTCACAAGCCTTTAGTATTGCCCAGTTGTTTGCTTCACTGCCGCCTGAGGTAAAATAGATCTCATTATATCTTGCGCCGAGGATATCTGCAATCATTTCTCTGGCATCTTCCATATCGGCCTTTACATCATTTGCCGGAGAATAGCTTGATGAAGGATTTGCATAGTTTTCAAATAAATATTTTTTTGCTATATCAAAAGCCTCTTTATCTACAAAAGTGGTAGAGGCATTGTCCATATATATCATAGTACTCCATTCTTTTTACAAAAGTATGGCACGCAATCCTTTATAAAAAAGGTTATATCCGCATCATACAATATAAATAGTATCAACAATAAAATAGTAAATGATTGAATTTGAATTGACAAGTACAATATGAGTATTGTATAAAAATCCTATAAATAGATATATACAGATACTGATTAGAGCTTGATATAGAGGTGATTATGAGATTTGAGGGTAGAATACTGGGGAAAGCCGGTGTTAATAAGTTGCAGACAACATATATATTGGGACATATCCTTATGGATATGGGCTACAGCATGAGATTTTCACTTGATAAATATGTGTACAGTATATCATATATGAAAGAGGAGAATGATATTTTGTTCTTTAATGATGCAGAGCATATGATAGAGGTGTACAGTTATGAAAGAAATCTTGAAATACCTACTGAAAGTGCAAATGAACTGGGGCTTGAAACATATTATCGTTTTTCAAATATATATGGGAAAGAGCTGATTATTCTTGAACTTTTGCATAGATATTTAGATGAGAACCCTGATGATATCTTTTATGTGGACAATGGAAGATATTATAATAAAGCGATGATTGACAGTATTTATAACGGAAAGCCTGATAAAAACTGGATATACAGATCGTCATACAGTATAAAAAGTATAGGCTATTATATAGATAGATTCACTACTACAATTGAAGCTTTTACAAGCAATATGTTAAAAACATTGTACTCTAAAAATACTATTGAAGGTGTAGAACTCAGATACGAAGGAAGAATAATCGGCAAAAGAGTTAAATCAAAGCAGGGCATCCCTTACAGAATGGTACAAACATTGAGAAAAATGAATAGAAGAAATACAATTACCGTTAAAAGAGAAAGCTATAATATAGTCTATGTAAAATTTAATAAGGATGATTACTTTTATAATGAGGACAAGCTGATTGAAATATACTGTAACACTCAAATGATAGATATACCTACAGATGAAATAATGCAGACGGGCTTTGAGACATATTTCAGATTTACAGATCTTATCGGCAAAGAAATGGCAGTGCTTGAAATAGTACATAACTATCTAAATAGGTTTCCGGAGGATATTTTTTATATTGACAACGGTTGTTTCTTTACAAAAGCACAGATTGATGAAATATTTAACAATAAAGACAAGAATGAAAGATGGATATTTAAAGAAAGAGAGAGGAGCAATTTTAAGTCGGTAGAATGGCAGGAGATGTACAAATTTTAAGAAGAAAAGGTGATAATTGTTGTAGAGATATAAAAGATATTGTAAACATACTGATGTCAAGAGGATTTACCAATGAATTTTTGAGTGATCATGGTGATTATTATTTGTTTTCCGTAAATAAACCCGGTTACGATGATGATGGAAGATGGTATTTGGATGACGCTTCTTCATGGGCGGTTATGTATGTTCATATAATAAAAGATGACAGTTCATATTACTGTACACTTGAGGATTCTTCAGGGAACAAAACAGATTATTTTAGATACATATATATTGAAGGGTACGGAGATAGGGCTTTTATGTATTTAAATTTTTTACATGAGTATTTCAAACTGTTTCCGGATGATATTTTCGCCGGTGCAGCAGATTATTTATATACAAAAGAAGATATTGACAGGATATATGAAAAAGAAATATGGTCAGAGATTTGGCATTGTCTTGATCCGAAAACTTTATAGTATATTAATACAAATCAATTAAGTATATGGTATACTGTCTGTCATGGAATTTAAAAAATCGGAGAATATATGGAAAAGAAAAAAGTAGTGGTAGGTATGTCGGGAGGAGTGGACTCCTCAGTGGCAGCCTATCTTTTAAAAGAGGCCGGATATGATGTCACAGGTGTGACCATGCAGATATGGCAAAGTGAAGATGAAGAGGATATGTCAGGCAGTGGAGGATGCTGCGGTCTGTCTGCAGTGGATGATGCCAGGAGAGTGGCGAGGGATATCGGCATACCCTATTATGTAATGAATTTCAGAGATGAATTCAAAGATAAGGTAATAGATTATTTTGTAAATGAATATGTACAGGCAAGGACACCCAATCCATGTATCGCATGCAACAGATATGTAAAATGGGAATCTCTTTTGGAGAGAAGTATGATGCTTGGAGCAGATTATATTGCCACAGGCCATTATGCGAGAATAGAAAAGCTTGAGAACGGAAGATATGCACTTAGAATGTCCAAAACAAGTGCCAAGGATCAGACCTATGCACTCTATAATCTTACTCAGGACCAGCTCTCAAAAACATTGATGCCTGTAGGTGATTATGAAAAAGATGAGATAAGAGAGATTGCAAAAAAGTTTAATCTAAGAGTGGCAAATAAGCCTGACAGTCAGGAAATCTGCTTTGTCTCAGATAATGATTATGCCTCATTTGTAGAAAATGAAATAGGTGAAAAAATGCCTGAGGGAAATTTTGTAACTGCTGACGGAGAGATACTTGGGAAGCATAAGGGAATACTGCATTATACCATCGGGCAGAGAAAAGGACTTGGTATAGCGCTTGGGCATCCCATCTTTGTTACCGAGATAAGGCCTGAAACAAATGAAGTTGTAATAGGTGAAAACGAAGATGTTTTCGGATACAGTCTGGAAGCAACTAATCTTAATGCCATGGCGGTTGAGAAGTTTTTTGACGGTATGAGAGCTATAGGGAAAATAAGATATTCACATAAGGGCGAACACTGTACAGTCAAGGTACTTGGAGAAGACAGGATAAGAATAGACTTTGATGAAAAGGTAAGAGCCATAACACCCGGGCAGGCGGTAGTCTTATACGATGAGAGCGGGCTTGTGCTTGGGGGCGGAACAATTATAGGAAGATGCGACTAATTGCAAAGTACTATATAAGCTGTAATAACAGAAAGGTTGTGGATAGATGAAAAAATATCTTTTTAGAATTTCGTTAATATCAAGCATAGGTATAAGTTATATAATCGCAGTGATACTTTTGGTAATGTATCAGTTGGCGGAGTCTTTAAGACCATATGGTTACGGTTTAAATAGGCTTAGTATACCGGAATTTACACTGACCTCAATTATGTGGAGTTTCTTTGTGTCTATAATATTTGTGTACCCGATAGTTTTGACGGGGTATCATATTGTACTTTTGTATCTTGAGGCAAATAAGAAGCTTTTAAAACCTTTTATCAGATTTGATCAGGTGGCTATATGGTATGGCTTGATATTGGAGTTTCTCTACCTTGAAGAAGGAAAATATGTCACAGGTTCTGACTGGAGTGTACAGCTGAAGAATCTGGAAATGCATACACCGATTTTTTCAGAAGCGGCACCCACAATTATTTTTATTTTTACAATAGGTATTGCAGGGTATTTTTATCTGAGAGTCAGGCCGTTAAAGAAAATACCGCCTTTGATGGCGATTATTTCAATGTCTGCAATGTATCTTTGGGTAATTGAAGTTCTTGTTTTCACAGTACAGGTTTTTAAAGGTGATTTATCGGGTGACAATTTGCTTGATCTGTATCTGCTTGTTTACCCTGTTTGTATTATCTGCATTGTTGCAAGAACTGTAATTTCAAAGGTTCATGAATGGCAGGAATATGAAATGGAAAGAACAAAAATACAAAGCAACCCGTTTTTAAATTTTGCAGATAAAATACTGTCAAACTCAAAACTTTGGCCTATATATGCAATTATCTTTATGTTTCCTTTACTTGGAATAATAATAGGAATTTTACTGCTTTTCGGTCAGGCACCTGATTCTGTTATAAAAGCATGGACCGAAACTGCGGATTGGACATTTTCTCTAAAGGAAGCACCTCAAAATATCGAATATGATGAGCACTACCTTTGTACTGTAGCGGCAGGCGGACATAAAAAGATTGTAAAGCCGATACGAAAGGGAATTCGCCATGGACATGAGGTCATCGTAAACAGACAGCTGTGTATAGCAAATGCTTTTGAACAGATCTTAGAGGAGAAAACTCCACGCTTTCACAAACTTGTCAGAGGAATATATGATCGCTACGGCTTCCCTGTTGCAAGACTTATAAAGAGCAAATGGATTGCAGATATTATTTATATTATAATGAAGCCACTGGAGTGGATATTCTTGATGGTGATTTATATGATTGATGTTCATCCGGAAAATAGAATAGCTACTCAGTATATGGGTAAAATGATTTATATTAATTGCACTGTAAGTGGGAAATTATTGTAATTTCTTCAGAACAAAATAAAAGTATCCTGTAAAGTACAAGTTTTTTAACTAAGTAACTTTTACAGGATATTTTTTATTACTAACATGATAAATTTTTCAGGAAAATAAAATTACAACTAAACATGTAATTACTTACATAATTTAGATAATATTATGACAAAAAAATATGGATATATTGCCTATGCTTATAAATATTTGATATAATATATTTATTCAACGATATGTTTATATAATGTTAACTAATATGCGAGGAATATACTATGTTTAAAATTGCCATTTGTGATGATGTAGAGGACGTGTGTAGTGAACTAAAGACAATGCATTTAAATCTAAATTATACAAAAGGTAGGCTTATATTGTGAATAGAAAATTCATATCTTAATGTACATTTAGTTCGAGGAAATTTCTTAACAACAAAAAAAGATAAGAAAGGGTATGGTTTATGGCTGGAAAGTGTAAAAGAGGTATTAAACAAGTATGACGGAGTTATGCAAATCACCTGTGATACAGGGGTATTTATAGTGGAAGCTGTTTTATATTGCCGATAGAATAAAAAGAGGTTTTGATTTTGTGGATTTGGGAATTGATTTA
>CAKAQP010000140.1 GCA_916720285.1 uncultured Lachnoanaerobaculum sp.
TACCAATCTGATAGAGTTTAAGTTAAAGAGTAGGGCAAAGCTGCCATTTGAGGATAATTATTATCTGTATACAAAGGGAAGCTCAGACATTACATGGCTTGTGCAAAAGGATATAAAAGAAAAGATTGACAGCAGGGGATTGCCGAAATTCCTGCAAATAGATGAAGAAAATATATTATTGTTGAAATAGAACGGAGAATATATGGAATTTACACATTTTGATGAAAATAAAAATGCGGTAATGGTAGATGTTTCAGATAAGGATATTACAAACAGAGTTGCGATTGCAACAGGAAGAATTACTCTTTGTGATGAAGCCATGCAAGCTGTGACGGGTAAAAAGATAAAAAAGGGTGATGTACTTACGGTAGCACAGGTAGCAGGTATAATGGGGCAAAAAAGGACTTCAGAGCTTATACCCATGTGTCATAATATAAATCTCACAAGTTCAAAGATAACCTTTGAAATTGAGGGGAATGATATAGTAGTGTTTTCAAAAGCAAAGACTACAGGACAGACAGGTGTGGAGATGGAAGCATTGATGGGAGTAAATATTGCACTGCTTACCGTATATGATATGTGTAAAGCCATTGATAAGAGAATGCTTATAAGTGATATTCATCTTTTAGAGAAAACCGGAGGAAAAAGCGGAGACTTTTATTTTTGATAAAGAGCGAGGGTGTAACTTAGTTTTAAGTCGCACCCTTGTTTTAAAATATTATATTTAAGTATAAATGTTTTACTGTACCGGCTTAATATAAGCTGTAGCTACATAAGCCTGTCCGCCGTTATAATTGATAATGGACCATGTTGAGTCATGTTCTCCTGCATATTCTACAGATACTCCCAAACTCAAAGTGGCAAGAATATCTCCATCTAGACTAGGAGATGAACGAACATGCAACCTTGCTGTAGTAATATATTTTACACTTGCAGCAGTCTCAGGTGCAGTCTCCGCACTTGTTTCCGAAGTATCGGTACTGTCTGATGAAACGGCTGTAGTAGTAGTTGTATTTGTTGCATTGGTCTTCTTCTTTGAAGGAACAAGTGATCTGAACAATAAAATCAAAACAATAAGTATTGCAAATCCTATAATCACCTTGGTCAAGTCTGCAGTATTAACTGTAGGCTTTTTCTTGTTCTTTGAAGATTTTTTTACAACTCTTTTTCTTTGAGTACCTTCAGTACTTGTGCCGCTTGTTCTCTTTTGAGAATTATCATTTCTGATAGGTGTAACAACAGGTGTTACACGAGTTTTTCTTGGAGCGTACTCATTTATAAATGTCTGTACTTCCTCCGAGAGTAATTGACAAGCAAAAGTTGCATTAAATTCCTCATTATTATTTTCAAGTATCGCTTTATTTCCTATGGAACGAATTTTGTGATAATGTTCAAATGAGTCATATGAAATAACATTACTTGTATATAAAGAATCTATAATATCGGTAATACTCTGCTCATCGTCATCATCACGACCGCTGAGTTGCTTTATTATGATTTCCAAAGTCTGTTTTGCCTTAATCATTGACAAGTTATACTCTTGAGCCGCCAAAAGCTTTTGGGTATCATAAACTCCGTTTTGAATCTGCTGCCATGCAGTATTGTTGGTTGAGTTTGCCATCAGGTAAACCTCCTATAAAATCGATTATATATCTGTGAATAAAAGTTCAAATACAAAGCTCACAGAAACCTAGCTTTATTATACAATATAAGCTGTATAAAAGACAATATTTAGTGAGAATTATTCGCAAAAAAGGAGGTAAAATTTATAAAAAAATCGACTCTTCACAAGAAAGAGCCGATTTATAATTAAAATATTTTATTTTATGCCTCAGCGATGCACTCGATTTCGCAAAGAACTCCCTTTGGAAGGTCTCTTACAGCGAAGCAGCTTCTTGCAGGCTTTGATGTGAAATACTTTGCATATACTTCATTGAATGCAGCGAAATCAGCGATATCTGCAAGGAAACATGTTGTCTTTACAACTTTGTCCATTCCTGAACCTGCAGCCTCCAAGATAGCGGCTACATTCTTGCAGCTCTGCTCTGTCTGTGCTGTGATTCCCTCAGGAACCTCACCGTTAGCAGGGTTTACAGGAATCTGTCCTGATGTGAAAACAAGTCCGTTTGTGATAAATCCCTGTGAATATGGTCCTATTGCACCCGGTGCATTTTTTGTATCGATTACTTTCATGTGAATCTCCTTTTTCTTTTTCTTATATTTTATACTAATTTTTAGATTTGTACACCCTCTTTTTACTGTTGTATGTGAATTTTATTTGATTATAAATATTTAAGAATTGATTTACTGGTATTGATTGTAAAAAATTGATATAATTACATTATTATTGCTTCAAAGATTAAGCGTAACAGGAGGTTAGAATCTATGGGACTTATTTCAGCTATAAGCGGTGCCGCAGGAGGCGTACTGGCAGATTCATGGAGAGACTATTTCTATGAAGATTCGCTGGAAGGGGATATAATTGTAACAAAGGGTAAAAAAAGAGTGGACCAAAGAGGTTCAAATAATAAATCCACAAATAATGTTATTACTGACGGTTCTATTATTGCAGTGGCAGACGGACAGTGTATGATAGTCGTTGAAAACGGAAGAGTAAAGGATGTCTGTGCGGAAACCGGAAAATATGTTTACAGTAACACTGAAGAGCCTACGATTTTTGCAGGTAATCTGAAAGAGACAGTTAAAAGAACCTGGGAACAGTTTAAGAACAGACTTGTATTTGGCGGTGGTGCTACAGGAGACAGCAGAGTCTATTACATCAATACAAAAGAGATACCGGGATTTAAATTCGGAACTTCAACACCGATACCATATAGAATAGTTGATTCAAATATCGGATTTGATTATGAGACAAAAATCAGATGTCATGGCAGTTACTCTTTTAAAGTTGTAGACCCTCTGCTTTTTTATCAAAATGTATCAGGAAATGTAGACGGTGATTATAGACTTGAAGGACCTATGTTAGACCAGATGAATGCGGATCTTTTGAATTCACTTCAGCCGGCATTTGGAAGACTTTCAGGAATAGGATCAAGATACAGTGATATTCCAAACCATGCTATGGAACTTGCAGATGAACTTAACAGTATAATGTCAAGCAAATGGGGAGACAGACTGGGAATTGAAATCGTTTCATTTGCAATAAGCGGAATATCCATTCCACCGGAAGATGAAAAAGATATAAAGCAGATGCAAAGAGCAGCTGTTTTACAGAATGCATCTATGGCAGCCGCAAATCTTAGTTTAGCTCAGGCTGATGCTATGAGAGATGCGGCAAAAAATTCGGGCGGTGCAATGATGGGATTTGCAGGCATGAATATGGCAGCCCAGATGGGTGGAATAAATGCAAATCAGCTCTATCAGATGGCTGCAGATGAGCGGGCCAAGCAGCAGATGAATCAGGCCGGGCAGGCAAATACTATGCAGCAAAACGGAGTATCTCAGCAGGGCGGTACTCAGCAGGCGGCAACTACATGGACCTGCAGTCACGGACATGGAAACAATACCGGAAAGTTTTGCTCCGAATGCGGAGAGCCAAAGCCAGTAGCGGTTCCAATTCATTGCTCGGCTTGCGGATATACTCCAAATGATCCAAGCAATCCACCTAAATTCTGTCCGGAGTGTGGAAAACCGTTCTAAAGAATGGAGAAAATATGAATAATATAGATAAAGTAACACTTACGATACCAAAAGAGAAAAATATTGCATTGATTGCACATGACGGCAAAAAGCCTGATATTATAAACTGGTGTGAAGAACATAAGGATATTTTGGCAAAACATAAATTATACGGAACAGGTACTACAGCCAGACTTATAACCGAAAAAACAGGTCTTACCGTAAAGGGATACAATTCAGGTCCTCTTGGAGGAGACCAGCAGATAGGTGCAAGAATAGTGGAAGGAAAGATTGACTTTGTTATATTCTTTACAGATCCGCTTACTGCGGCACCTCATGACCCTGATGTGAAGGCACTGCTTCGTATAGTTCAGGTATATGATGTACCTATGGCTATAAACAAATCAAGTGCGGACTTTATAATAACATCATCACTTATGGATACCGAATACGACCATGATGTTATAAATTTCAAAGAGAACATTTCACAAAGGGTTAAGGAAATGTCATAAAATGACTTGCAGAGAAGCCAGAAAGCTCATCATACCCTTTATACATGATGAGCTTTCAATGGAGGAAACAAGAGACTTTTTGCAACATGTAAGGAGTTGCAAAGCATGTATGGATGAGCTGGAAATCTATTATATTGTTGAAGCGGGTCTGGATAAGTCGGATGGTGAAGATATTGACTACAATCTGACTGCAGCTCTAAACAGCCATATAAGAGAGGCCTACCAGAAGATTTTTATATTATTTATCGGTAGGGTGCTTAAGTATTCCATAAATACACTGATGTTTTTCGGAGTGTTTATTATTGCCATGATGCAATTACGAATTTGGTTCTTTTAGTAGGAGATATATGAAGAAATTAGTTCTGATAGACGGACATAGTATTTTAAACAGAGCATTTTACGGAGTTCCTGAGCTTTCAAACTCACAGGGCTTACATACCAATGCGGTTTACGGTTTTTTGAATATCATGTTCAAGATTTTGGACGAGGAGGCGGCTGATTATATAGCAGTCGCTTTTGACTTGTCTGCCCCGACATTTAGACATAAGGCATATGCGGAATACAAAGGCACAAGAAAGTCAATGCCTGATGAACTCAGAGAGCAGGTTCCGATTATAAAGGATGTGCTCTCATCCATGAATATACCTATACTTACAATGGAAGGGTATGAGGCCGATGATATTATAGGAACAATTGCAAAGAGATATCAAAGCGATGAAGTTTTTGTAAGTGTAATATCAGGTGACAGAGATCTTTTGCAGCTGTCCGATAAACATATAAAGATAAGGATCCCAAAGACTTCAAAGGGTGTTACAACAGTTCATGATTACCTTCCTGAGGATGTAATGAATGAATATGGTGTTACACCGAAGGAATTTATAGATGTAAAGGCGCTGATGGGAGATACCTCCGATAATGTGCCGGGAGTTCCTTCCATAGGAGAAAAAACGGCTACCAAAATCATACAGGAATATCATTCTATAGAAAATGCAATTGAGCATGTGGATGAATTAAGGCCGCCAAGAGCATCAAAAGCATTAAGTGAGCATGTAGAGGATGCAAAATTTTCAAAGATGCTTGTTACTATAGTAACCGATGCTCCTATAGAGGCTGATATTTCAGATATGGAAGTGGGAAATCTCTACACCAAAGAGAGCCTTGAATGGATAAACAAACTTGAGTTTAAATCCTTCCTAAAAAGATATGAAAATGTTGAGATAGAAGCAAGTATCGAACTTGATACAAGTGTAATTGATAAACAGGAAGCATGGGAGAGCCTTTACACTGAGCTGAAAGCTTCAAAAGAATTCGGCATTTCCATATGCCTGGAAGAGACGGCTATAAAGAGCTATCATGTAAATTCGCTTTATGCCATATCTATTACTTTGGGAAATAAATCCTATATCATAAAGGATATGGAAAATATTTCGGACATACTTGAGGAGATCATCCGACTTGATGCCGGAAAGTATATACTTTCATTAAAGCCTCTTATAAAGCTTGTAAAAGATATGAAGGCGGCAAAGAACTTCTATGATATTTCAGTGGCGGCATATCTTATCAATCCTTTAAAGGACAGCTATTTTGTAGAGGATATTGCAAGAGATTATATGGAAAGTGCCTGCTCTTCAAAAAGTGAAATGATAGGCAAGGCTAAGCTCGATGAAGTCTTGAGATTTAACGATGAGAAGGCAATAAATTATTTTGCTACAGAGAGCTATGTGGCACTTCATGCTAAAGAAAATATCTTGGCAAAGCTTAAAGATTTGGAACTCACAGGGCTTTATGAAAATGTGGAAATGCCTCTGATATATTCACTTGCGAAGATGGAAAACACCGGAGTAAGAGTGGATGAAGAAAGACTGAAAAAATACTCAGACACCTTACTTGAAAAAATAGCAAAGCTTGAAGAAAGTATAACACAAAAAGCCGGAGAAAGCTTCAATATAAATTC
>CAKAQP010000141.1 GCA_916720285.1 uncultured Lachnoanaerobaculum sp.
TATAAGAATTTGACCGCTTTTAAACAAGTATATTTTCTAATCCGCTCTTCTTCTGTAAAATCTTCCAAGGAGCTGTTGTGTCTTTATAAGATTTATAAATGCGGCCTTATCTATTTCTTTGATTGCCTTTACCACTTTATCAGCTTCGGCGCTTGATACTATTGAGTATACAAGCGTTCTCTCACAATGATTGTAATGTCCCTCTCCCTTCCATGTTGTGGCACCATGGTGACTGATTTCTGAAATTATCTCACAAACCTCGTTAGGATGATCTGTAACAATGAACAGTGTAATCTGTTGATACTTTCTATACAATACATGTATAACAGTTGTTGTAACGTATTGAAAAATAATCGAATAGAGCGCTCTGTCCCAGCCGAATAAAAGTCCTGCAATCAAAAGTACTACCGCATTTCCTACAAGGATGATATTAAATGCATCCATTCCTTTTTTCTCTGATAAGAAAATAGAAATAAAGTCGGTTCCTCCTGTAGTGGCATTCATAAGAAGACAAACACTTATAGCAAGGCCGTTTATCATTCCTCCGAAAATAGTTATAAGCAAAATATCCTCTGTTATTACATATCCCGGAATAATATCCACCATAAATCCTGCAAGCAATATAACCCAGCAGGAAAAAAGTGTAAATTTCTTTCCGATAAATCTGAAACCTATATATACAGGTATGGCATTTAATATAATATTTACCACTGTATACGGTAATTCCACATTAAAAAACATTCTTGCAGATCTGGTAATAAGCAGAGTAATACCTGTCGCACCTCCCGGGAAAAGGTCTCCGGTTCTTACAAAGGTCTTGATATTGACAGCCATCAAAACAGCCGCCAAAGTTATAACGAAAAATCTTTTTATATCATTTTTTATAATATTATTTTTATTATTTTTTTTAATTTCTTCCATTAAACCATCTCACAAAACTTATTTTACCCTGTGACAGGCTACACTTCTGCCGTTCTTTTCGCTCAAAACAGGCTCATCCGTTCTGCAAACTTCCATGCAATACGGACATCTGGTATGAAATCTGCAGCCGCTTGGAACATCTATAGGACTTGGTATTTCCCCCTTAAGCATTTCCTTTTGCCTTCCTGCATTTTCAATGCTTGGAATGGCATCAAGTAAAAGCTTTGTATACGGATGAAGAGGATTTTCAAAAATATCATCCGTATTTCCGATTTCACATATCTTACCCAAAAACATCACACAAACTCTGTCGGCAATAAAATTTACCACCGATAAATCATGTGATATAAATAAATACGATGCTTTACTCTTCTCCTGTAAATCCTTAAGTAAGTTCAAAACCTGTGACTGTATTGATACATCCAGCGCCGATACAGGCTCGTCACATACTATAAGTTTGGGATTTAGGGCTATTGCTCTGGCAATTCCTATTCTTTGTCTTTGCCCTCCTGAAAACTGATGCGGATATCTGTTATAGTATTCTTTTCTGATACCGACATCTTCCATCAAATCAAGGACTTTTAGCTTTACATCTTTCTTTTTCATCCCCTTATTATGTGTGATAATGGGCTCTGCAATAATCTCCCCTACCGTCATTCTGGGATTTAAAGAAGCATACGGATCCTGAAAAATTATTTGAAGATTTTTCTTAATCCGCTTTAATTCTTCGCCCTTTTTTTCATAAATATTTTCATTAAGAAAGATACTCTCACCGCTGTTCGGACTTATAAGTCCTATAGCACATTTTCCGAGAGTCGACTTACCGCATCCGCTCTCACCAACCAAAGCCAAGGTCTCATTCTCATATATATCAAGACTTACATTACTTATGGCATGTACTTTTTTATTTTTCTTTGATGTAGGAAATTCCTTAACTATGTTTTTTAAACTTAATACTACATTTTTCATCTTCTATCCTTTTATGTAGGAAACATGAAACCATATGATTATCCTTTATGTACTCGTCTGCCGGTCTTGAAGAAAAACAGATGTCCTGTGCATAATCGCATCTGTCTACAAATCTGCATCCCTCCGGCAAATTTAAGATATTCGGTACATTTCCCTTTATAGTATACAATCTGTCCTGCTTTTTTCCGATAGTAGGAATAGACTTTAAAAGTCCGTTTGTATATGGATGTGCAGTCTCGTTGAAAAGTGTTTTTGTCAGAGTTGACTCCACCACTCTGCCTGCATACATTACATATACATAGTCACATATTTCGGCAACAACTCCCATATTGTGGGTAATCATTATAATTGATGTTCCGACAGATTCGCACAGTTTTTTCATTAGCTTTAAAATCTGTGCTTCTATGGTAACATCCAAAGCTGTCGTAGGCTCATCGGCGATTAAAAGTTTAGGTTTACATATCATTGCCATACCTATCATTACTCTCTGTCTGAGACCGCCTGAAAGCTCATGAGGGTATGAATTAAATCTTTTTTCCGCTTCCGGAATTCCCACCTCATTAAATATTTCAATGACACGCATCTTTGCTTCTTCTTTTGAAATCTTTTCATGCAAAATAATGGCTTCCATTACCTGCTTTCCCACTTTCACCACCGGATTAAGTGATGTCATAGGCTCCTGGAAAATCATTGAAATATCCTTGCCTCTGATTTTTGCATAATCTCTTACACTCAATTTTGTAAGTTCCGTGCCGCAAAAGTCTATACTTCCTCCGACTATCTTTCCGGGATTTTTTATAAGTCCCATAATACTCATAGCGGTCATAGACTTTCCGCATCCGCTTTCCCCTACTATTCCAACTATCTTACCCCTTGGTATATCTATATTTATGCCGTCAAGTGCATAGGCAAGTTTACCCTTTACTTGGAAAGCAACTTTTAAATCTCTTATAGTCAAAATATTGTCCATATTACTGCTCCTTAAGATATGGATCTAATACATCTCTTAGTCCATCACCCAAAAAATTGAATGCTAAAACTACAATCATTATAGCCATAGCCGGTGCCAGTACAAGTACAGGCTGTGTAAACAGATATTTTTTTGCACTCACGACCATAAGTCCCCAGCTTGCCGTAGGCGGCTGTGCACCTACACCGAGGAAGCTTAAAGAACTCTCCGAAAGTATGGCTGAAGGTATACTTAAGGTAAATAATACCACCAATGTAGGTATACAGTTTGGCAATATATGTCTGAAAATAATTGTTGCATTGCTTACACCCATACTTTTTGCCGCCTCAACATATTCTTTCTTTGAAAGTGACAATGTTTCCGAACGTATTACTCTGGATGTGGATGCCCAGTTTACCAAAGACAGTGCTATAAATATATTTATAAGTCCTCCGCCCATTGTATACATTACAACCATTGCAAGTAAAAGTGACGGAAATGCCAGCATTATATCTGCAAGTCTCATTATCGCAAAATCTATCTTTCCTCCAAAGTAACCAGCGATAAGTCCCAGTATTGTGCCTATTGTCATTGAAATAAATGTCGGTAAAAGTCCTATGGTAAGTGATATTCTTGCTCCGTAAATAACTCTGGTCAATGTATCTCTTCCAAGTTCATCTGTACCGAGAGGATGTGCAAATGAAGGTGCCAAAAGTCTGTCCTTTAGACTCTGTGCATTCGGTCCGTATGCGCATATCACATTTGCGAATATGGCGCAAAATATAATTATAAAAATAACTATAAGAGAAAAGAATGCCAGCTTGTTTTGTTTAATTACAGTGTTCAGCTTTTCAATAAGGCTCTCTTCCATTAGAATTTCCTTGTCAACAACCGACTTTTTATCAATATTTTTATTCATATTATTGTTTTTCTTCACCACTCTTTCTATATCTCCTTTCTAATTCTCGGATCTAGAATAGAGTACAATGAATCCGCTATCAAATTTCCTAATATAACCAGTATTGTGGTAAATATAACCGTTCCCTGTAAAAGCGGCATATCTCTGGTCTCTATTGCATTTACCGCAAGTCTGCCTATTCCCGGAATACCGAAAATATTTTCGGTAATAACCGCACCTGAAAGCATGGAAGATATCTGAAGTGCCATCATTGTAACAACCGGAAGCATTGCATTCTTTAAGGCATGTGATTTCATAACTGCAAATTCCAAAAGTCCCTTGGCTCTGGCGGTTCTGATATAATCCTCCTGCATTACTTCCAAAATATTAGATCTTGTCATTCTGGCAATACTTCCGGCAGAATTCCATCCAAGTACTATAGAAGGTAATACCATTGAAGCAGGTGTTTCATATCCGGATACAGGAAATATTTTCAGTTTATAGGCAAAAAGATACTGCAATACAAGCGCTATCATAAATACCGGCATGGATACGCCAAGAAGTGCAGTGCCCATAAACAACCTGTCTAAAATATTATTTTTATTTACTGCCGCAAATATTCCGCTTACAATGCCGACTATCCATGAAACTATTGCGGCACATACTGCAAGTCTTACAGTATTCGGGAATGCATCAAGTATTATACCTGTAACATTCCTGTTCAGTCTGTAGCTTGTTCCGAAATCTCCTCTTACAGCATGCGAAATATATGTAAAGAATTGCATATAAAGCGGTTTATCAAGCCCCATCTCTTTACTTATCTTATCTATTACAACCTGATTTACATGTTCACCAAGCATTGTGGTTACAGGGTCTCCCGGTACTACTCTTAACATTATAAATATTATCAAAACCACGCCTACCAAAACAGGTATGGAAATCAAAATTCTTTTTAATATATTTTTCAACAAAACTGCCTCCAAAAAGCTCCGTCATAAAATAAAAATGGAGCGATATCTCGCTCCATTATACCAATTATCTATTTTAAGCGCTATAGCTATTTTTTTGAAAAGCCTACAAATCTCATATCTGAAATTCCTGCCCAGTTAGGCTCAAATCCCTCGATATTCTTACTTACACCATAATAGTGCTCTTTTGAGAACATAGGTAACCATGCAAAGTCTTCTGTAACAATTTTCTTTTCAAGATCATTATACTCTGATAATCTCTCCTCATTGTTTACTATAGTTCTTGCCGCACTTACTCTGTCCATTACAGCCTTGTCAGGATAATTCAATGATCTTTGCTTTGTATTATTCTCATTTCCGAAGAATGTGTAAATAAAGTTGTCAGGATCATTGTAATCAGCAGTCCATGTTGACATAAATGAGCCGAGTGTACCGTCTTTTCTTGTTGCAAGCCATGTAGACTCGTCATAATTCTTTATCTCTGCATTTATACCGACTTCACTTAGCTGTGATGATATTACTTCAAGTATAGTCTTTGTAGTATCTGATGATGATGAATCAACTGAAATCTCCATATCAAATCCGTTAGGATAACCTGCTTCCGCAAGTAAAGCTTTTGCCCCGTCCGGATCATACTTAAGTTCAGGTAATGAAGAATTATATCCTATAAGTCCTCTTGGGAAAATACCGTTTTCAATTGTTGCTACTCCGCCAAGTAATGAATCAATGATTTCCTGACGATTGATTGCCATAGAAATTGCTTTTCTCACGTTTACATTGTTTAAAGGCTCAGTATTCTCATTGAATGTAAAGTATGTAATACCTACTCTTGGAGTATGGTAAAGTACATCAGGCATCTCTTTCTTATATGTATCGATATAGTCAAGCATGTAATCAAAATCAAGTATATCAAGTTCACCGTTCTTGAACATCATATTCCTTGTTTCGGAATCAGGTATAACTCTTATAAGGACGCCCGGAAGAGATACATCTCCACCCCAATATGTGTCGTTCTTTGTAAGTACAATAGAATCATTCACTGTCCACTCCGCCATCTTGAATGCGCCTGTTCCTACAGTTACTGAAGGGTCGATACCGAACTTGTCGCCTGCTGCCTCTGTAGTCTCCTTATCAAGCATACATACAGGTGATGATGACAGGCAAGCTAAAAATCCCGAATAAGGCTCAGCTAAAGTGATTTCTACAGTATAATCGTCCAATGCTTTTACACCTGTAAGTTCTTTACTGCTTCCGTCCATAACTTTATCCGCACCTTC